>JBBRIN010000507.1:0-3715 GCA_038221115.1 Tepidisphaerales bacterium | reverse complement strand
GGATTTTCGGGAGTGAGTTTTGCGACCTTCATGCCCGAGACGGGGTGATTTTGAACGGGTGGTGATTCCCTCCACCAAACAAAATTGTTCGTGAAGGTTGGGGAGCCGCGGTCGCGAGCCTTGTCATGCTGAGTCCTCATGTGCGGCGCATCGCACACCCGCGACGAATGAAAGCAACCCTTTTAGCGACAGTGCCCAAGGCACGCGCTTAACTCAACCCCACGCGCGATTCGCCCCCCTCGCTTGCGTCTTCGCGATCTATTTTCAGAGCAGGTACTCCGAAGCATCTGGCCCGTGCGCGGGTTTCGCAGATTCTTCGGAGTACCTCAGAATGACAACTGGTTGAGCCTCCGCAACTTGCGCACGCCGGCGGCACTCGTCACGCACCGTCGTGTGTGACCTACCCTACGCGGGCGTGTGTGCGTGGACCGGCTCGGAGGGTTCGGGTTCGCAATCGACGATGGTGGAGTGAGACTTCAACTCTTCGACAACGCCCTGGGTTTTGGTCTTTCGGCGGTCGTTGAGGAGCAGTTGCTTCACATCTTCGCGGACATCGTCAAAGGGTTTGGGAGTGGCCGGGCGGCGGTCGGTGACTTTGGCGATGTGGAAGCCGTACGTCGAGGAGAAGACGGGGGAGACTTCGCCAGGGTCCATGGAGAAGGCGACCACCTCGAACTCCTCGGGGTATTCGCCGCGCTTGAAGAAGCCGAGGTCGATCTGTTCCTTGCCCTTGTCCGAGTGCTCGCGGGCAAGGGCATCGAAGTCGCCGCCGGCGAGGATCTGGCGGCGGACTTTGCAAAGCTCCTCGTAAGCCCCCTGCCGATTTTCGCCGCGGCCCGGGTTCTTGGAGATGTGCGAGGCGCGAATTTCCTCGGGCGTCATGAAGGCCGTGAGATTGGACTGGTAATAGTCGCGCACCTCGGCTTCAGTGGGATCGGGTAGATCTTTGAGCAGGTCGGCGAGGTAGGCCTGGACGCGAAGGTTCATGGCGATTTCGCGGCGCAGGCCGTCGAGCTGGTCGGGGTGGGTGGCGACGGTGGCGGCGAACTGGAACTCGCCCTGCTCCTGCTGGATCTGTCCGATGGCGGCGTCGATCTCGGAATCGGGCGGGGCGGGCATGCGGCGCTCGGCTTCATCGGCCAACAGAACGCGGGCGACGATGTTTTGTTTAGCGTAGCCGCGGAATTCGTCATCGCGCTCGCAGCAACTGACGTTGCCGAGGCTTTCGAAATATCCCTTGATGTTGGAGAACTCGGCGTAAACGACGTCTTCGTCGATGGTCTTGCCGTTGATGGTGAGAGACATCGAACATCTCCTGTTTGCGCGGCGTCGGATCAGGGCCCGGATACTTGACTATAGGGCGCATTTTCAGTCCAGCAGTGAGGGCATTGGCGTCGCGAACTCACTTCGCGGCTTTGAGCGCGGACAAGAGGTCAGTGATGGCGCGCTCGGTATATTTTTCACCGCTGTCGCCGTTCATTCGGCCGCCATCGCGGGCGTTGATCAACTTCAGTTTGGCGGCGATTTCGTCGGCCTTGGGCTTAGCCACCGCGCCGAGCGCATGAAGCGTGTTGAGTGTCAGTAAAACGTCCGCCTTTGGGGCGTCGAGTTCGGCCAGAAGGGCGGAGAGGCCTTCATCGGGCTGGCCTAGCCGACACAGTGCTTCGGCAGCGGCGATGCGGACGCAGGACGTGTTGTCCTTGAGCAGACGGCCCAACTGACTGGCAGCCGGCGTGGCGGAATTGCCGCGGACGCAGCACCCGACGGCGGCCCAATAGCGGACGGCGGGGTCGGCGTCGCTCATCCAGTTGACGAGCTTTGGCAACGACTGAGGATCGCGGCGGGTGGCAATGTCGGCGGCCTCGTAAATGCGCTCGAACGGGTAGCGGCTCGCGTCGTGCGTCATGGTGAAGATCGGGCCGCCGGCCGCGCGCGCGACCATTTCGGATTCGGGCAGCAGGCCGGCGTCGCGGTTCTTGAACATCTGATTCTTGAGCGCGGCGCGGAGCCGATCGAGGGCCGCGCGATGGTCGGGGCTGTCCGCGAGGTTCTTCACCTCCCAATGGTCGGCGGCTTCGTCGTATAGCTCTTCACTGGGCTTTTCTCGCCAGAAGAGGCTCTGCGTCTCATTGCATTTGCCATCGAGGTAGGCCTTTTCCCAGGAGACGGTCGCGGGCATCTGCCACAGGTAGGCGAGGTGTTGGCCGTAGATGCGATGGGGCATGAAATTGCGGATGTAGCGATATTGCTTGTCGCGGACGGTGTAGGACAGGTCGTAGCGCTCGTCCATGCGGCCGCGGAAGCCGAACGTGTACTCGCGGGGGGCGACGGCTTTGGGGCCAAGAAACGGTTCGCCTTGCATGTGCGCGGGGATATCGCCGCCAACCATGCTGAGCAGGCTCGGGGCGAAGTCGACGAAACTGACGAGGCGGTCGAGCTTGGAGCCGGCGGCGGCGGGGGCCAGGTGTTGGAAATTCTTTCCGAAGCGGATGATCAGCGGCACGCGGAGGCCCGAGTCGTAGACGAAGCGCTTGCTGCGGGTCAGGATTCCGCCGTGATCGGAGTAGTAGAAGACGATGGTGTCGTCGGCAAGGCCGGCCTTCTGAAGCTTGTCGATGATGGCGCCATACTCGGCATCCATCTTGGTGATCTTGTGGTAATACTCGACCCAGTTGCTGCGAATCTCAGGGGTATCGGGGTGGTAAGCAGGCAGCTCAACGGGTTCCTTGAGAAACTCCGGGTGGACGGTGCTGCCGTGCAGGCAGCTTTCGTGCGTGGTGGCGTTGTTGATGACGAGCATCCACGGCTTGCCGGCAGGGGCGGCGGACCAGGCGCCCCCTTTGTCCCAGGGGGCCTTGTCGTTGCCCTGGATGTTGTAATCCGTTTTGCCGGGATTCATGCAGTAGTAACCGGCTTGTTTGAGATAGGTGCAGTAGAAGCCGAACTCTTTGGGAATGGGATAGCGACTGCGCATGTTGAGCGTGCCCGTGGTCGACGCATAAACGCTGGTGATGAGCGTGGAGCGGGAGGGGGCGCAGACGGGGGCATTGGCAAAGGCCAGGTTGTACTGCACGCCCTCGGAGGCGAGCTTGTCGAGGTTGGGGGTCTTGGCATTGGGGTCGCCGTAGCAGCCGAGGAGGGGGTTGTTGTCTTCGCTGACAAGCCAGAGGATGTTTGGTTGCTTCGGGGGGGCGGCGAACCCGGCTAGAGGGAAGAGAGCGAGGAAAAGGGCGGCGAGGAGGTGGCGGTTCGGCATGGTGATGCTTTCTTTTTGGAGGACAGCCATGAGCGATTCTACCACATCGTCTCCGTCTCCCAAGTGCCCACGCTCGCCCGATTCCCGCAGTTTTGACGGGTTTTGACCGGTCGGCTACACTTTCTGCCGCTCCCCGGAGGAGTGGCAGAGCGGCCGAATGCGCCGGTCTTGAAAACCTCCGTACCCGTCTGGCCGCTTCCAGTCGTTAAACGCCTCTCCCTCGCCAAAAACGAGCCATTCAAGCAAAACGCAGCCGTTTTCGGGTCATTTCGATTGGGGAAACTGTGGACGGACGACCGGCCAGCGGACCTCAATCGGGTACGGAAAAGGGTATGGATTTGTCCAGCCCCGGCATGATAAAGAGCGGGGACATATCACCGCCGTGAGACGAATCTGGGAGCCGAACGTGGCATCGTCAAGCTCCACCACTTCCGCCGTCATTCAGCCCGCCGCCTTTAC
>JBBRIN010000506.1:0-3727 GCA_038221115.1 Tepidisphaerales bacterium | reverse complement strand
ATGAATTCATGCGATCGCACAAGTACGATGCCAAGGCGGTGGAGATGACGTATTGGGGGCGGCCCGCGCCGGCACGGGCAGCAAAGACGGTCAACGTCATGGCGGCCGCCTGCCCGCACGCCGACGCCGATGCGATCATCGAGACGTTTGAAGCCGGTGGGCTGATCGTGGTTGGCCTGGACGTGCGATCCTGGGCCATGGGACGCGCCTGCTTGCCTGCGGCCGAAGATGCTCGCGGTGTCGTAATCGTCCTCGATCTCGGCTGGAGCGGCGCCACGCTCGTGGCACTGCACAGCGGCGTCATTATCTACGAGCGCACGATGCCGGAAGCCGGGCTTCGCAACCTCGAAAATGCGCTGGTCGATCAGCTCAAGCTCGAATCAGACATCGCTAACGCGCTGCTCTTCGGAGCGGGTCTTGCCGGCGAGCAGGCTGATACGCCAGGCATCGCCGTCCAATGGGACCTGTCCGAAGAATTGCTGGGCGAGGTGCGCAGTATTATCTCCGCTCATTTTGATGCTCTCTCACAAGAAGTAGTTGCGTCGGTCGCGTACACCGGCCAGCAATATCCCGACGCGCCCGTCGCACGCGCCCTTCTGGTGGGCGGCGGCACGATGATTCCGGGTTTGGCTGACTATCTGAAGGGCACTCTGGGGGTCGAAACGCAGTCCGTCACCCCGCTGGCGTGCGCCGCCGCGAGCGGCGCCATCGCCCGAGAATGCAATGCGCTTCTCACGACGGCGACCGGATTGGCTCTGTTTAACGATTGGTGATCCGCATGTTGAGCGTAAACCTCATTCCGATGCCGCGCCGCGAGCAGCGCATGCTGTATGCGCGGCGCAAAGGGTGGACGATTGCGTGCGCCGCATACGCCGTCGCACTCGGCGTTGGTTCCCTGGCCTGGCGCGCCGTCTGGAATGACGATGCGCGCGACCTGACGCGGGAGATCTCCATCGTCCACACTGATGTTGACGACGCCACGCGATCCATTGGTCTTCTGCGCGCCAGCCTTGCCGACACGCGCCAAGTCATCCTGGTGAATCGCACGGTCGCGGGGCAACCGGATTGGTCGCTGCTCATGGGAATCGTCGGCGACATTCGCGGCGATGAAGTGGTTCTCAATCGCTGCGCTTTGGAAACCGCGGACGGCCCCGCGACTGATGCCGCCAAGCCGCTGGCGCTGCGGATCTCCGGGTATGGGCGCAGCCAGGGCGTCGTGTCGCAGTTCGTGCTCCGGATGGAGCAAACCGGATTGTTCGACTCGGTATCGCTGGTCAAGACCAATCGTGAACCGTTTCTCACCGGCGAGGCGGTCGCGTTCAAGCTGGATTGCCTTCTAAAGTCGGTCGCTGAGGTGAATGCCGCGGGACGGAGCGTGCCATGATTACTACTAAAACAAGCAAGACGAAGCCCGCGATCGCCCCCGCGCTCACCGTGTCGGCCCCGCGTCGAAGCGTCGGTGGAGCCAACGTGTGGCAGGTGGATGCCGGCGGTTTCGCGGCCGTGTTGGGCATCTCCGCGCTGGCTTACTTCTTTGGCGCGGTGCCGCTGCTCGAGCGTCACGCGCGCGCCGCCTCGCAGGTTACCGAGTTGACCGCCGCTCGTGAAAAGTCGCTCGAATCGGCCAAAATGCTCGACGCGACGAAGAAGCAAGTGGCAACCGCCAAGGCCGAATTGGCTGCCAGCCCATTGCATTTGCAGCCGCTCGGCCAGCTCAATCAGCGTCTGGCGATGGTGGCGGACATCGCGGCTCGCTCCGGCGCGACCCTCGATGACGTGCAACCCGGAAAGGCAATTACCGGCCCGCGCTATGACACCATGCCGGTGCGCGTATCCGGCGTCGCCAACTACCCGGCTTTTGCCGCGCTTCTCCACTGCCTCCGCAGTGAATTCCCGGACTCGGGTATTGAAGCTTTTGACATCACCATTAACAGCCAAAACGGCGCTGCACCCACGGCAAAGTTCGGATTCGACCTGGTCTGGTACACGCGACCCGCGGCGGCTCATGCCGGCGCCGCCGAAACAGTCGCGCCAAGAAAGTGAGCTTTAGGCCATGCCCCTGACGAAAAAGCAAATGATGTACGGTGGGGTGCTGGTCCTTGCAGCGGGCGGCTTTCTCTGGGACCGCATGGGCCCGGGCGCATCGACCGCGGATGGAAGCACGGCAGCCGTAAAATCTGCCGACGCTGTTCCACCCGCCGCCGCCAAGCCCGGCTCGACGCCCGCAGCTCGCACGACACTGCCCAATCGCGAGGCGATCGGCATCCGCCTCAAGGCGGTCGCGGCCTCCCACGCAGTCGAGGCGGATCAGCCCCCCAACGCCTTCGCCGTCCCGCCCACCTGGCTGCCTGAGAAGGCCAATGCTGCAAAACCAGCAGCCGTCGATGACGGGCTTGAGACGGCCAAGACGTTCTCCACAAAGCACGCGCTGAACGCGGTGATGGTCCGAACCCGCTCGGGCTATGCCATTGTGGATGGACAGGGCGTATTTATCGGCCAGGTCGTGGATAAATTCAGCTTGCTCAAAGTCACTAATGATTCCGCCCTGTTCGGCCACGATGCCGTGCGTGTGCTCCTTCGTCTCGATGGCAAGCCCGCCGTCTGGAAGGAAACCGCCGCCGGCACCGCCAGGGGGGATTAATTCGGTTAAATCGAAGAAACATGTGCATCGAACTTAAGTCCTGGCCTTGCTGCACCGATTTCTCCAGTGTCGTCTCACTTAGGTTGGGAATGGAAAGGAATAGAGGGAGTCGTATGTCAAACTCGTCACGCCATGTCGTCCGCGTCCGTAAGAACGGTTTCAGCTTGATCGAGCTGGTCATCGTAGTCGTGATTATCGCCATCATTGGCGCCATCGCGATCCCGAAGATGAGCCGCGGCGCATCCGGCGCTGCCGATTCGGCCCTGGTGCAGAACCTCTCGGTCCTGCGAAGCGCGATCGATCTTTATCAGACCGAGCACGGCGGCAGCTATCCGACGGCAGCCGCGATCAACGACGCCCTGCTCAAGTACACTGACGATCAAGGCGCCATCAACGGAACCGGCACCAAGGACGCGACGCACATTTATGGCCCTTACCTCCGCTCGGTGCCCACGCTGCCCGTCGGCGCCAAGAAGGGCCAGAACGGGATCGACATCGCCGCCAACTCCGCCACGGCAACCGTCGGCTGGATCTACGATCCGGCGCTGGGCACCATGAAGGCCAACACGACGACCGAGCAGGACGCCAAGAACATAGCCTACAACACCTACTGATCACCGCGATCTGCCCGCAAGCGAGACGCACGCGCAGGTCATAAAACAAGACGCTCGGCGAGGCTTCAATGCCCTGCCGAGCGTCTTCACGTAATCAGACGATGAATCGCCGGAAGATTTATTTCTCGCCGATCTTGACACTCTTCAGAACGTCCCCCTGCTTGATCGCATCAACCACGTCCAGCCCCGATTTCACTTGTCCAAACACGGTGTGCTTGCCGTTGAGCCAATCCGTGGCGACGTGAGTGATGAAGAACTGCGAGCCATTGGTATTGGGCCCTGAGTTTGCCATCGACAGCGAACCGCGCTGGTGCTTGCGGAATTCCCCCGGCGTCAGCTCATCGGCGAATTTATATCCGGGCCCGCCCATACCGGTGCCCTGGGGGTCGCCGCCCTGCACCATGAAGCCCGCTATCACTCGATGGAACTTGGTCCCATCATAAAACCCCTCCTTGGCGAGGAACACGAAGTT
>JBBRIN010000505.1:0-3729 GCA_038221115.1 Tepidisphaerales bacterium | reverse complement strand
GGTCAAACGTCGAGAAACAGACGAGAGCGGGGAACTGGCTGCGATGCGCGCGCGGGCGCGAGCGGCAGTGGAGTCAAAAAAAGAGGAACATCTCGCGTTCGTTTCACTACCCAGAGCATTTGCCGCCGCGCGGGCTGCGCTGGATGAACGCGGCGCTCCGGTGCCGAATGATGCGAAGTATCTGGGCGGACTTACTCGGATCGACTATCTCTTTGTGTACGCGGACACGTCGGATCTGGTGGTGGCCGGTCCGTCGGAGCCGGTGTCGGTGGTTGACGAATGGCACGCGGTCGGTCTGCGCACCGGGCGTCCGGTGATGCGACTGGAGGACCTGGCGATTGCGATGCGGCTGGCGCGAGAGGGCCGGCGCGGCGGCGCGTTCGGCTGCCGACTCGATCCGGACCCTGCGGCGCCTGCGCGCGTGAGCGATGCGCTGGCAAAGCTTGCGCGGGCAAGCCGGGCGGAGCGCTTGCGCGCTATGCAACAGGCGGTTGGGTCGCAAAAGGTGAGCTTCTTCGGAGGAATTCCGTCAGACAGCCGATTTGCGCTGGCGACCGTCGCGGCGGACTATGAGTTGAAACGGTACGGGCTGGGGTTGGCGCGATCCACGGTAAATGATCTCGGGAATGGGGTGGACAACAGCCGCAAAGCGGCAAACATGTTCTGGTACGAACTGGCTTATGAGCCGATCCTGGTTTCGCCGCAAAAGGATGGGTATGGGCTGCGCGGGCCGAGGTTGAAGGTCATGGCGGGCGGGTTTGACTGGGATGCGAAAGGCGCGACGCCTAAAGCGTTTGATTTCGCCAAGCGGATGACACAGCACATCGAGGAATTGGCGACGGCGCAGCCGCTCATTGCTGATCTGCAGAATCTGGGGGATCTCTCGGTCGTCGCGGCGTTGATTCGTCGCGACAAGTTGGACGAGCGGGCGAGGTGGGATATTAGTTGGATCATGGGTGAGGGCGCGGCGGGTTTTCTAGTGAGCAAGGCGACCGTTCCACAGAACGCCGAGGCGCTGGTGAACTACACCAATGGATCGCTCGCCGCTGGCGGAGTGGTTATGTCGCCGGCGAAGGCGGCGACACCGCGCGCGGAGGACCTTAAGGGGGAACTGTCCCCCGCGCGTGCCAGGTACGCCAGCTTGAGGGCGGAGAAGCCGGAGGCAATCGTGCTTGTGCCACCGAGCGACGGGCCGGCCCTCAGATCGGGAGTAAATCTGCCGGGCTCTCATCCGTAGCTCCTCGCAGCGGATTCGACATGCTAGTTTGCAGCTTATACAACTTGATTCTGCATGGGGGCTGGGTTACAGTCTTCCTTCTGGCTCGCCAAGGCCTCCCGCGCTTGTTTCGAGCGGTGGATGATCACCGTTTGTAAATGATCGCGGGTCTTTCGTTTACATTTTCGAGACTGTCGGCGGACGTGGTGGCGGACCACTACATGTTGCGGCCGAATCGTCTCCACACCCCAAGCCTTATTGCGGACCCCGCTTTTTGGCAAGCGCTTCGTCGGGTCATGCACGGGCTGCCAGGGCGGACGACAGTGGACAGTTCAACACACGGTACAACAAAAAGTGCCGAACTGCCCCCTCTCCTCTGTTCCCTGTAATCGTTTCTCAGGAGTCGTTACATGGCACAGCAGACGCAAGCAGAACTCGTTAAATCACTGGTAGATGCCGGCGTGCATTTCGGCCACCGCGTGAGCCGCTGGAACCCCAAGATGGAGCCGTACATCAAGGGCAAGCGGAACATGATTCACATCATGGACGTCAAGGAGACCATCAAGGGTCTGATTCGCGCCAAGAAGCTGGTCCAGCAAGTGGTCGCTCAGGGCAAGGATATCTTGTTCGTCGGCACCAAGCGGCAAGCCCGACATGCCGTTCAGGATGAAGCAGCGCGGTGTGGTATGCACTACGTCAACGAGCGCTGGCTCGGCGGCACGCTCACCAACTTCCGCACGATTCGCGCCCGCCTGAACCGTCTGGAAGAGCTCGAGAAGCTTTGGGCGACGGGGCAGATCGATACCTTCTCCAAGAAGATGAAAGCGACGCTGCAGCGCGAGATGACCAAGATCAAGTCGAACCTCGAAGGCATTCGCAAGATGGACCGCATGCCGGGCGTGATGTTCATCATCGACACCCGCCGCGAGCACATCGCGGTGAAGGAAGCCCGCAAGCTGGGGGTGCCGACCATCGCGTTGATCGACACCGACAGCGACCCGGAACTGATCGACCTGCCGATCCCGGGCAACGACGATGCGATGCGCGCCGTCGAGATCATCTGTCAGGAATTGGCCGAGGCCGCGATCGAAGGCAAGAGTGGGCGCACCAAGCAGGACGATGAGGCGCAGGCCCGCGAGCGAAAGCGCTCGACCCGCAGCCAGTTCCGGGCCGAAGACGGCAAGCCCGAAGACGCCCCCGCAAGCGGCGAGGCGCTGGCGCCTGTCGAGGCGGCCGCCCCGGTCGACGCAGTGCCGGCCGAAGTGGCCGTGCAGCCGGCGTAAGCCGGAGTCAGTGGTCAGTTGTCAGTGGTCCGTCGTACACGTCCGTTGTCAATTGCCCGCGGCGTTGGTTTCAACAACTGACGACGGACAACTGACAACGGACGTTTCGTTTCACCTTATTTAAGAAGAGCATCGGAGCTATCATGGCTGAAATCACCGCAAAGCTCGTCAACGAACTCCGCGCCAAGACCGGTCAGGCAATGATGGAGTGCAAGAAGGCCCTGACGGAAGTGGGCGGGGATCTGGAGAAGGCGATCGAGTACTTCAAGAAAAAGGGCGTGAAGTCATCGCTGACCGAGCGGGTGGCCGGCGAGGGCCGGGTGATCGGCGCGCAATCGGCCGACAAGAAGTCCGCCGCCCTTGTCGAAGTGAACTGCAATACCGACTTTACCGCCAAGAGCGAGCCGGTGCAGAAGGTCGGGCAGGCGGCGGCGCAGGCACTGCTGAAGAACAATTCCGCCAAGGCATCGGAAGACGCGACGGTGAAGGCAGAACTGACGGCCGTCGCGCAGACGACCGGGGAAAACGTGCAAATCGGCAAGACCGCGGCGCTGTCGAACCCGGCCGGAACGGTCGGCCTATACACCTACGGCATCACCGGAAAGATCGGCGTGATCATGAGCTTCACCGGCGGTACGCCGAGCGATGAGCTGATCAAGCAGATCGGCGGCCATATCGCGTTCTCCCGGCCGATCGGCCTCACGCGCGATACCGTGCCGGCGGACCTCGTCGCCAAGGAGCGCGAGATGGCGGTGGAGCAGGCCAAGGCGACCGGCAAGCCGCAGAACATCGCCGAGAAGATCGCGGAAGGAAAGATGAACAGCTTCTACGCTGAGCGCGTGCTGCTCGATCAGGAGTTTTTCAACGCCCAGGTGTTCAAAGGGACCGTGGGAAACTTTCTGAAGCAGAATGGCGTGACACTCGACAACTACGCGCGCATTGAGGTCGGACAGTAATTACGGCGGTCGCGATCAGCTCTGTGCCGCCCACGGCCATTCCGGATCCACATAGACCGGCTGGTCATTCCTTGGCGTCACCAGATCGTTCTCAAGGAAGGTCTTCCATCGAATCTGCATTCTGGGGTATCGCCTGAGGAATTCCTGCCAGGCGACGTAATGCGAGCGGAAGTAGAAGTTTCGCTCTGTCGACGCGGAGACCTGCTTTTCCAGTTCTGCCGACTTCGTCTTGGCGGCGGCGATCTGTTTTTCGAGCTCGGCAACCTTGGCCTTA
>JBBRIN010000504.1:0-3736 GCA_038221115.1 Tepidisphaerales bacterium | reverse complement strand
ATGGGCGTGGTGTAGATCTCGGCGGTGCGGTTGCGGAGGATGACGATGAGGGCTGGGGGGATGGCGGCGCGGGCATAGGCGGTGAGTTTTTCGCCGGCGTCGCGTTCGTAGCTGCTGTCGGCGACCTCGATAACGCAGAAGGCGTCGGGGGCGGTGGGGAGATCGGTGTAATCGTCGAGGGAGCCGCGGAGGACCATGAAGTCGGGCTCGGGGACATGGGTGTCGGTGCAGACGAGGGGTTGCTGGGACCGAACGTGACGCGTTGGGTTATTGATCCGGGAGCGCAGGTCAGACAGCCGCTCCACACACTTCGTGTGATCCTTGCCGACCATCGTAGGATCCTGACTGACCGCGGAGCGATCCTTGAGCACGATCAAGCCGTTCAACAGTTCTGTCGAGGCGTCTTCGGGCACGATTCCCAGGCGGACCAGCGCCGCGGCATCGCTGCGCGTGAAGCGCGGGACGAGCCAGCGGCCGGCAAGGAATGGCTCGGGGGGCGGGACGAAGCGGTCGGCGAGGGATAAGGTCGGGGCGACCATGGGGGGATCATAGCAGAAATTGGGTGGTGGGCAGAGGCGGGAGTGAGTGGGAAGTGGGTAGTTAATAGTTGATGGTTGATAGTTGGTGGTTGATAGTTGATAATAGTGGAGTGGGCCAACGTGAGGAGGGGGTGGTTCGTTGGGGGAGTGGATGGATGGTGGGGTTGGGTCATGTCTTTTGGGAGTTTTTCTATGCGGAATCGCTCGATGATGATTGGCGCGTGGACGGTGCGATTGGCGCTGGTGATTTTGGTGTTGGGGTATTCGGGGGCGGCCGGAGGGGCTGCTCGGAAGCCGAATGTGTTGGTGATTGTGGGGGATGATCTGGGGTGGGGGGAGTTGAGTTGCCAGGGGTTTACGACGCAGATTCCTACGCCGAACATCGACAGCATTGGGAAGAACGGGGTGCGCTTTACGAGCGGGTATGTGAGCGGGCCGTATTGCAGCCCGACGCGGGCGGGGTTTATGACGGGGCGGTATCAGCAGCGGTTTGGGCACGAATTTAATCCGGGGCCGGCGCAGGCGTCGGACCCGAACTTCGGGTTGTCGCTGGATGAAAAGACGATCGGGGATCGATTGAAGGCGGCGGGGTATGCGACGGGATGGTTTGGGAAATCGCACCTGGGGTATCAGCCGCAGTTTCATCCGCTGAAGCGCGGGTTTGACGAGTATTTTGGGTTCCTGGGAGGAGCGCACGATTACCTGGACGCGGCTGGAGATAAGAACAACCCGATTTTGCGCGGGACGCAGCCGGTGAATAATATCGGGTATACGACCGAGGCGTTCGGGCAGGAGGCGGTGAATTTTATCGAGAAGCACCACGCCGAGCCGTGGTTTGTTTATCTGCCGTTTAATGCGGTGCATGCGCCGCTGGAATCGACGGACAAATACCTGGGGCGATTTACGGGCGTGGAAGACAAGAAGCGGCGGACGTTTTGCGCGATGCTGTCGGCGATGGACGACGCGGTGGGAAGCGTGTTGGGGAAGATCCGGGAGAAGAAGCTGGAGGAGGACACGCTGATTTTTTTCTTCAGCGACAATGGAGGGCCGACGCCGTCGACGACGTCGGGGAATGGGCCGTTGCGTGGGTTTAAGGCGCAGACGTGGGAAGGCGGGATACGGATTCCGTACATGATGCAATGGAAGGGGAAGATCCCCGGGGGGCAGGTGGATGACCGGCCGGTGATTCAGTTGGATATTCACCCGACGGCGCTGGCGGCGGCGGGGGTGGAGGTGAAGCCGGAGTGGAAGCTGGATGGGGTGAATTTGCTGCCGTATGTGACGGGTGAGAAGGCGGAGAGGCCGCACGAGGCGCTGTACTGGCGGTTCGGGCAGCAGATCGCGCTGCGGATGGGGGATTGGAAGCTGGTGAAGGGTAAGGGAAGCGCGGGGATCGTGGGGAATGTGATGGGGAAGGCGAGCGTGGAGGGAGCGGAGTTGTACAACGTGACGGAGGATATCGGCGAGAAGAACAACCTTGCGGCGAAGAACCCGGAGAAGCTGAAGGAGCTGAGCGGGGTGTGGGAGAAATGGAATAGCGAGCTGGTGGATCCGAAGTGGGGGCCGGGGAGGGTAGGGAAGAAGAAGTAGTTGGTAGTTGATAGTTGGTAGTGCTGAGTGGGAGTTGGTCAGTTGGTCATGCAGCATTTCTTGTACTTTTTGCCGCTGCCGCAGGGGCAGGGGTCGTTGCGGCCGATTTTGGGGGTTTCGCGGCGGAAGGGTTGGATCCAGTCGTCGGATGGCGGCGCGAGAGAGGTCGGCATTGGCTCGGAGTGGTCGATCGGTTCTTCCGATGGCTCGTCGGAGGGTGGGTTGGAGATGCCGGTGGGCTGGTCGGCGACCTGGAGGCGAAGGGCCATGTGTTCGCGGACGTGGGGGAGGAGCCGCGCGTGGTCGAGCAACTGGTCGCGATGCGCGGCGAGCAGGGGGAAGTCAATGTCGCGGGCGGCGTGCTGGTAATGGGTATCGAACGGCTCGTCGAGCTCGGCCTGGAGCGCCTGCAGGCGGCGCTCGAATGAGCGCTCGGTTCCGGGCGCGTGTTTGAGGTCCGCGGCGAAGCCGAGGGTCTGGTCGTTCTGGCCGCGGGAATCGATGACGGCCCAATAATCGTCCGCGGTGAGGGGGCTGGGGTCGTGACAATGTTCAAAATAGCGCAAGGCGTGGTCGCGCACCCAGGGGTCGTCGTGGTTGAAGAAGGGGATGACTTGGGAGGGGGTGAACATGTAGGTTAGAGGCCCGAATCGTTTACGGTGACGCCGTGGGCTTTTAGGGTGTTGAGCTGGACGACTTTGGCGGATTCGGAGTCGGCGACTTTGTCGCTGTGGCAGTCGGCTTTTTTGCCTTTGTGGGCGAGCTGCATGATTTCTTCGGGGGAGAGGTTGCCGCGTTGTTTGAGGGATTCGACTCCTGCGTCGCTCACCCCAGGGGATTTTAAGGCGCGCTTTTCGGGTTGACTGGCTTCGTCTTTTCCGCTGAAGAAGTCGGTGATTTCCTTGGAGATGCGGACGGAGCACCAGTCGTGGCCGCACATGGCGCAGAAGTCGGTGTCGACTTCGAGGTCTTCATCGTGGTAGGCGCGGGCCAGGTCGGGGTCGAAGGAGAGGTCGAAATGTTTTTGCCAGTTGAGGGCGGCGCGAGCTTTGGTGAGCTCATCGTCGCGATCTCTTGAGCCGGGGATCCCGAGGGCGACGTCGGCGGCGTGGGCGGCGATTTTGTAGGCGACGCAGCCTTGCTTGACGTCGTCCTTTTTGGGCAGGCCGAGGTGTTCCTTGGGGGTGACGTAGCAGAGCATGGCCGCCCCGTGGTAGCCGGCGGCCGTGGCGCCGATGCAGCTGGTGATGTGGTCGTAGCCGGGGAAGACGTCGGTCACCAGCGGGCCGAGGACGTAGAACGGGGCCCCGTGGCAGAGCCGCCGCTGGAGCTTCATGTTGTACTCGATCTGGTCGAATGGGACGTGGCCGGGGCCTTCGACCATCACCTGCACGCCCCTGGCCCAGGCGCGTTCGGTGAGCTCGCCGAGGGTTTGTAGCTCGCGGAGCTGGGCTTCGTCGGAGGCGTCGGCGAGACCGCCGGGGCGCAGGCCGTCGCCGAGGCTGAAGCTCACATCGTACTCGCGCATGATGTCGCAGATGTCGTCGAAGATCTCGTACATCGGATTCTCTTTGTTGTGTGTCAGCATCCACTTCGCCAGCAAACTG
>JBBRIN010000503.1:0-3748 GCA_038221115.1 Tepidisphaerales bacterium | reverse complement strand
CACCGCGTCGAGCCAGCTACGCGCCTCATCGAGGTTCGCCGGTTCAGGCACCGCAAGGTTCCCGCGCAGCCCCGCGGCAATCATCGCTTCGACGCGATCCAGCGGCACCTGCCGATGCCGCGCCACATCCTCCAACATCTGCCGCTCCCGCGCGTCGACGTTGCCATCCGACGTGGCAATTTTCACCATCCACGCCAGCAGCCCCATCGAGTCCGGCGTCGGCATCGACACCCCCCCATCGCCATTACCATTTCCGTCTTCGCTCATGTCCTCCGACCGCGGGTGATTCAGTTCTCGAATCATGGCCTGCGCCGCCGGGTCGGTTCGCGGCATCGCCTGCTCGAGCACCCAGCCGTGCGCGCCGTCATTCAGCACCGTTCCGCAAAACTCGCATCCATCGGTGGTGCCTCCTGTTTCGGGTGCGCCGCAGTTGGGGCAATGCGCCGACGAGATGCTCTTGCCGGCATCCGTCTTCGCCGCCGCCTGTTTTGCCAGCGCGAACAGCTCCGATGCCCAGAAATCCTCTCCCGTGGAACGCGCGGCCCCGCTCCTGGCGTCCGCGACGAACCGCTTACCCGACCAGCGGATCTCCACGAGCGCCCGATCCCATGCCGCGTCGCCGGAAACGGCCAGCGTCGCCACCGACCCGACGGCGCTGTCGGCAATAAATGTCCTTCCCGGACCTCGCGCATTCGTCAATCGCGCCGCGTACTTTTCGGCAAACGCCGGCAGCGCGATTTTTCGCAGCGGGTCGATCTTGCCGATCCGGTCCGCCGTCGCGCGTCGCCAGAACATGACCGATGCGCGATCTTCAATCGATGCCGGATCGAATCCCGGATCGCGTCGCCGCAGCTCCGCCGCCCCCGGCAGCGCATCGCGCTGCGGGACCGCCCACTCGGATTGCTGGGTGATTTCGGTCAGCACCCAGTCGTACTCGCCGCTGCGCAGCTCCGCCTTGCAGTGCGTGCAGCGCGCCGACTGGTTCATCTCCACCGCCGCCCCGCAATTCGGGCAATTGCCTTCGATGAGCCCCGCCTTGCTGCTGTCCGTCACCGCGCCGCGCCGCCGCAGGAACGTCCACACCTCCACGAACGGCTCGACGCCGCTCGACCCGCTGATGCGCTTGCCCGGCACGGCCAGCGACTCGCGCCAATCCCGCGCGGCCGCCGTGATGCGCACGCTCGCCTCATCAAACACCCCTGATGTCGCCACCGCCACCAGCCCCACCCCGTCGATGCGCACGTCCTCCAGGTGATCGCGATATCCCTCCGCCTTCTGCTCCTCGATCTGCAGCGAGAAACGTTCGTACACGCCGTCCGAGATAAAAGGCCGCACCCGCGTCACATCCTGAAACGACCATGCCGACTGAATTTTCTCAAACGCCAGCCGCACGCGCCCGCAAAACGCCTCCTCATCGAACTTCGGATCGTGCTCCTGGATTCGCCCGACTGCCGCCGTCTTCTCCCCCGCGGCCATCGCTCCCACGCCGCGCCGAATCACGCTGGACTGATACGCGCTCGTCCCCTGCTTGCTGCCGTACGCGAAGAACACAATCACGATGATGATCAGCGGCACGCTGACTTTTGGATAACTGAAGATCAGGTAGATCAACCAGACGACGTCGACGCCGTCGCCGTGGCCGCTGCCGCCGCTCGATCCGCCGCCCCCCCTGCTCCCCCCACCACCTCCGCCACTGCTGTGATAGCTGCCACCACCACCCGCCCGCCCGAACGCCTCTGATGGCCCAAAGAAGACCACCAACCCCACCAGCACGAGCAACAGAAACGCAAGCTTTCCAACCGCCCTGCGAGATGGCCTCATACACTGGATACTAACGCGCCGCTCCTTTGCAACAATCTCTTTCCGCTTCTTTCCGAGCGATCAACAAATCCGGTTTAGATCCACGTCCACGCCGGCACGCCTCATCTGCCGCGCCAGCTGCAACTGCCAACCGTCCGCCGCATCCAGTAAGATGCAATTCACGCCAAAGATGTCCGCCACCGTCCCCTCCGCGGCCACGATGCAGGCGCGCCCCTCACCCAATCGCCCGACGCAGCATCCGAGGCGAAACAGTGATTCGCCATCCGCGCCCATGCGATCTGAAGATCCGGTCACCACCACCACAAACGCCGCCCCGTCCGCTTCCTGGAGGCGCGCCATCGCTCCCGCGAGATCCGAATGAATCAAACCGAGCCCGAGCTTCGCCAGGAATGGCTCCACGCGCGCCACCTGATCGGCCGCTTCCCCATGCACCACCAAGATGCCCTTCGCCACCGGCCGCGCCATCGGCGCCACTGGGGCGATCGCCGCGGCATCCCCCACTTTTAGTGCCGGAATGCTCGCCCCCTCCGTCATCCGCCCTGCCTTAGCCACATTGGCCCGCTGCCCACCCTGCCGCCCCACCGGCATCCGCCTGTAGATCGTCTGAAGCTTCTTCAGCCGCTGCTCCATCTCGTCGTAAAACGCCTCGATAAACAGGTGCAGCTCCACGAAATCCGGCAGCACCCGCGCGTCCCACGTGTTGAACTCCTGCGCCACCGAATCGTTATCGAACATCCCCTTCAGCACGTCGTGGGTCTGCTGCACCCACTCTCCCTTTTTGTGCCGGGCCTTCTCCAGATCCTCGGCATAGCGCAATCGCAGTTTTCGAATCGCCTGCCCGCGCTCGATCTGCGTCTGCACCCATTGCGCAGCCTCCACCGGCGGGACAATCAGCTTGCCCACACCCGCCGACGCCGCCAACTCGCCTTGCACTGCTGCCACCATCCGAGCCTCCGCAATGAGGAATCACCCTGGAGTAACCGTGCAATACGATGGGAACTTTGGCAAATCGCGGTATTCGATTTCGCATATAACAGGCAGATGCATTGAATCCGTTTTCTGGCGGCAAAGGCAAGATGACGGCTATAATACAGATGATGCGTTTGGCTCCGCCCGAAATCCCCGAAGATTTGAACGGTAAACCGCAATTCGATGAGACTGGTAACGTCGACCTGGGGCTCGTGGAATACTTCCTGTCGCTCACACCGGCGCAACGTCTCGACCATGCGCAAAGCTTCGCAACGATGGTCTTAACCGCACGCCGCGACCAGGGAATGAATTGGACGAACACGAACTCGCCAACTTCCGAAAGATCCTCTGGCGGCTGAAGGAGCATGGGGTCGAATTTGTATTGATCGGTGGCTTGGCGGCCGCCGTCAGGGGCTCACCCGTTGGCACCCTGGATGTAGATGTCTGCGCGCCGATGAGCGAGCAAAACGTCATCCGCATCCTGGACGCGCTGCGCGATATTCGTCCCCGCTTTCGCTTCCGTCCCGATAAGATGCTCGTGCCCGACGATCCGGCACGTCTACGCGGCATACGCGATCTCAACCTCGTGACGGACATCGGAATACTAGACGTGATGGGCGACCTGCCGGGCGTTGGATCTTACGAATCATTGATCGATAAAAGTGGAGTCCTGGACATTGGCGGATTTTCTTGCCGCGTGCTCGACGTCCCCACCCTCATCGCCTCGAAAAGGGCTGCCGGTCGCGCGAAGGATATGTTGAACATCTGGCACCTGGAGGCAATGCTCAAGGCGGATCAGAAGCAGTTCAAGCTGTTCGACGCATCCGGCGCACCCCCGAATCAAGCGGAGGAAAGCTAGCTTCGGCCAGAAATCAATGGTCGATCGCGCTGAGCGCGCCGTCGCTCACCCCGCCAGCTTCTCCCCAATCTGCACCGCGTTCGTCGCCGCACCCTTCCT
>JBBRIN010000502.1:0-3751 GCA_038221115.1 Tepidisphaerales bacterium | reverse complement strand
CAACAAATCCGTGACGGCCTCCCCCAGCTCCTGTCCCGCGCGTGAGGCGCGGAGCTGGACTTGCTTCACAAGGTCATCTGGCAGATCGAGCGTCGTCTTCATGGCATGGCAAGTTTGCTGTTTGGGTAGGCGGACGTCAATGACAATCCACGGACTCTCCTCAAAGTCTGCAGATGTAATGGCATGAGCAAAGGGGCAGAACAGTGATTTCGTCACTGTCTCGTCTCCGATATTGACTCAATGCCTCGGCTGCCGCCCCTATGCAAATCGAATTCGCGCCCGGTTCGCTCCGGATTTCTCCTGATCCTTGCGTTGATCGTCCTTTGCGCAGCCGCCAAGGCAATCCTCTATGACACCCTGGACCCGGATTGTTTCTGGCATCTGCGCGTCGGGGAGCAGCTGTGGCGCGAGGGCGTGGGGCCGCTGCGGGATGGGATCGCGTTCGCATCGATGCGCGAGCCTTGGACGCCCTATTCGTGGCTGGCGGAAATGGGGATGAGCTGGTTATGGGACGTCGGTGGGCTTCGCGCGGCGGTGTTGGCGGCGGCGATGCTCGGCGGCGGCACGATCCTGATGATCGCGCTTTCGGCGTGGGAAGCGCTGCGAGGGGCGCTGGACGATGGGGCTGAGGATGCGGTGACGGAACAGGGACGGTTGCTGGCGGCGATCATCGCGGCGGCGTTCGCGGCGGTGTGGGCGTTGCCGTACTTCAGCTTTCGACCGGTGACGTTGGCGTTTTTTTTGCTTGCGGTGGCGGCGTGGTTGGTGTTTCGGGATCGGCGGATGGGGGAGCGGTCGCGCGGCGTGTGGGCGGTGGCGCCGATCGCCGCGCTGATGACGAACGTACACTTCTTTGCCTTCCTGGTGCCGGCATCACTGGGGACGCTGCTTGCGGGGGCGGTGTGGGAGCGGGCGACGTTGATCGATCCGGTGGATCGGCGAGATGCGAATCGGTGTGTCGGAAGATATGCCGTGCTGATGTTGGCGTCGCTGCTGGCGTGCCTGATGACGCCGATGCTGCCGGGGGTGATTGCGACGATCGGGCACTATCAATGGCGCGATCCGATGGTGGCGTCGAACGTGATCGGGGAGATGCGGCCGTTCTGGAGCGGCGCGGCGGGGAAGATTTCATTGGCGCTCGTGGGCGTGCTTGTGCTTTGCGTGGCGCGGCGGCACCGGCGGTTAAGGGCGGGGGAGTTCTGCTGGCTGCTGTTGGCGGCAGCGCTGCTGATGCGGATGGGCCGGATGGCGCCGGTGTTCGCGATTGTCGCCGCGCCGTTGTTGGCGGTGACGATGCCGAAGCTGTCGGATGGGGTGTTGGGGCGGCCGGTGCTTCGGTTGGCGGGGGCGATGGTGTTGTGCCTGGGGCTTTGGCGCGTCGGTCAGGCGCTGCCGGGCAGAAACGTGGAGGTGGATGCGTGGTTAAATCGGCATGGGGTCGAGGCGCCGGGGTATCCGGGAGAGGCGGCGCGTTTCGTGGCGATGAATGTGCCGCGGGCGAGCGGGCGGATCGTGAACGAGTTCAACTGGGGAGGATACCTGGGGTGGCGTTTGGGGACGCAATATCAGGTGATGCTGGATGGACGGACGCAGGTGTTTGCGCCGAGTTTTTGGAAGCAGACTTACTTGGGGGACGAAGCGGGACGCCGGCGGCTATTGGCAGGCACGGGGGCGGATGCGGCGGTGTTGCCGGTGGGGAAAAGTTTGTTCAAATCGTCGCTGGTGGGATTGGGGTGGAAGACGGTGTATCAGGATGCGCGGGCGGAAGTGCTCGTGCCGCCGGCGGGAGGGGGTGTGGCGGGGGTGGAGTAAGATCATTCGTCGGCGTGGGATTTTGAGGCTGCGCTGGCGATGCCCTCGGCAAATTGGGCCATGAATTCGGGGACGGGGTAGTGCTTCATGAGGAACTCGCGGAGTTGATCGCGCTCGGCGACGAGCATGAAGACGGATTCGTCGATGCGGCGGCTGGCGAAATTGACGGCGCGAACCAGTCCGCCGGCGTCGGTGGCGACGTTGAGGTTCTGCTGCTGGTCGTGCGCGACCGGCAGGACGTGAAATTGCCAGGCCTGACGGCGATTGAGTACGCGGAGGCACTTCTGGTCGAAGTCGAGCTCTTCGAGGTCGGTGACGCCCGCCTCGGCGATGTACTGCTCGACCCAGGCGTCTTCGACGAGCTTGGGATCGATGCCGTAGAGGCGCTCGGCGAGGTCGCCGAAGGGGCGGTGGGAGACCTTTTGAATGTTGAGGATGTGCCGGACCTGGCGGCCGGTGAGAACGCCCTGCTGGATGAGCAGTTCGCCGATGGGGATGCCTTTGCGAGAGCCGTTCAAAGCTGCCTCCTGAAGAGAAACGATTCGTCCAAAGGGGTTATCGGTTGGATGGGGGTGGAAGTTGATCGGGTGGCCGAGGAGACGGTGGAGGGGCGGGGCCGATATAATCCACCGGCATTTTGGTGAAGGGAATGAACTTTGTTGGACGCTGGCGAACTGATTGTGTTGCCCAGGGCCCTGTTGTTTGACATGGACGGGACGCTGACGCGGCCGATGTTGGATTTTCCGCGCATCAAGGCGGAGATGGGAATTGGGTCTCGTCCGATTTTGGAGGCCCTGGCGGAACTTTCGGGCACGGATCGGGAGCGCGCCGAGGGTGTGCTGCATCGGCATGAAGAGGAGGCGGCGGCGGCATCCTCGTTGAACGAGGGTTGCAAAGCGTTGTTGGCGTACCTGGGCGAGCTAGGCATTCGAACGGCGCTCATCACGCGGAACAGCCGGCGCAGTGTGGAGACGGTGTTGGCGAGACATGGGCTGAAGTTCGATGCGCTGGTGGCGCGGGAGGATGGCCCCCATAAGCCGGACCCGGAGCCGTTGCGGCGGGCGTGTGCCGCGATGGGACTGGATTCGAGCGATGCTTGGATGGTTGGGGACGGGCAGTACGATGTGGAGGCTGGCGTAGCGGCGGGATGCCGGACGTTGTGGGTGAGCCATGGGCGGTCGCGCGAATTCGCAGCGGAGCCGTGGCGCGTGGTTCGGGACCTGATTGAGCTAACGGCGGTGCTTCGGAAGTGTCGGTTTCAGTAGTGTTCGACGAAGGGAATCATGCGCAGTACGTTGGTTATTCTCGGTCTCTTTGCCATTCTTACGGCCCCTAGCACCGCGCAGTTGGCGCCGGTTCAGCCGTTGGGGGACAAGCCATCGGTGAATGACGTTTTGGTGGCGTTGCAGCGCCGGGGATTGAACCTGCGCGATTTTACGGCGGATGTGACGTTGGCCGAGATAGACCCGATTACGGGACGCGAGAAGACGCAAATCGGAAGGGTCTTCTTTCAACGTAAGCCCGAGAATGACGCGCGGATTCGCGTGAGCTTTGAAAAATTCAAGGCCAGCGGAAACGCGATTGCGCAGCGGCAGGAGTACGTGCTCGACCATGGCCAGCTCGTCGATCAGAACTATCAGACGAAGCTCCAAGTGACGCGGCAGGTGTTGAAGCCGGGGCAGAAATTGGACCCGTTAAAGTTGGGGGAGGGGCCATTTCCGTTGCCAATCGGGCAGGCGCCGGAGGAGGTGCTGAAGGCATTTGAGGTGAAGTTAATCGCCCCCGCGAAGGAGGATCCGGCGGATACGGTTCATGTGCAATTGATCCCCAAAGCGGGTACGCGATTTGAGCCGAAGTTCAGCACAATTGATGTCTGGGTGAGCCGGAAGGATGGGTTTACGCCGCGCATTGAAACGGTGGAGAAGAAGGGGACGGGCGC
>JBBRIN010000501.1:0-3769 GCA_038221115.1 Tepidisphaerales bacterium | reverse complement strand
TGGCACACTATGGGTGCGTCGTGGACGACATCGGGCCCGAAGGAAATGACGAACTGCCCCGGCCGATGCGCGGGCTGGCGTGGGGCGACGACCTGTGGGGCCCGTTCAGCCGCGTCGTCTTCTCGCTCGTGGCGTGCTATGCGCCAGCGGCGCTGGCGATTCAGCGGCTCGGCCTGACGCCAATCGGTTATTTCACCGCTGGATCGCTGGCGACCGCCGGTTCGCTGCTGTTCCCGATGGTGCTGCTGACGATGACCACAAGCGGCACGATGCACAACCTGCGGCCCGACCGCCTGCTCGGGTCGATCACCGTCGCGGGCGGCGCTTACCTGGTGTCGCTGTTCGAATGGCTGCTGGTGCTGGCGTTCTATGGCGGCGGGATCGCGATCCTGCACCACTTCGTGCGGCCGATCCTCGATCCTGGCGCGCACATCGTCCGCTGGAAAGTAGGGATCGCGGTCGCCACGCTCTTTACCGGCGTCTATTTCGCGCACGTCTTCTGCTGGCACCTGGGACTTCTGTATCGGGTGCGCAGTGAAGCATTCCCGTGGATTCTTCAGAAGCACATCAAAGTGGATCGGAAAGAGCAGGCGGTGAAGGCTTACAGCCATCGATAGTTTTTGACGAAGTACACCGCGGTGAGGGTGACGCCGACGAGCAGGATGAAAGCTCGCAGGTATTCCTGGCGGATCTTGCGCGCCCCCGCCATGCCGATGAACCCGCCGGCGATGGAGGCGATCGCCATGATCAGCGCCACCTGCCAATCCACTTGCTTGCTGAAGAGAAAGACAATGCTGGCGATGCCGTTGATGAGCGTGGCCAGGAGCACCTTGAGCGCATTCATCTGATTGAGCGAGTCAAGGCCGGCGAACGACAGCCCCGCGAGCATCAGGACGCCGATGCCGGCGCCGAAGTACCCCCCATAGACGGCGACGGCGAACTGAATGACGCCGACCAGCAACGTCCAGCCGAGGCGTCGATGCTCATGGCCATGCCCGCGGCCTGCCCAGCGCGCGATCGGCTTGCTGAAGGCGAAGATCAGCGTCGCCAGAAGCAGCAGCCAGGGAACGATCAGCTTGAACGACTCGATGCTCGTGTACTTCAGCGACAGGGCCCCCACCGTACCGCCGACGAGGCTGATGATCGCGTAGAGGATGAGCATTGCGCGGGGGATCATCTTGAAGTCGGCAAGCGCGGGATAGATGGAAGAGGCCGACCCGGGCCAGAGGCCGATCGTGCTGGTCATGTTGGCGACCTTGTCGTCTAGTCGCATGATGCCGGTGAGTGCGGGAAAGGTGATGAATGTTCCGCCGCCGGCCACGGCGTTGACGGCGGCGGCGACAAAAGAGGCGAGAGAGACGAGCAGGATTTTCAGGAGCATCGGTTTTGCGAGACTAGCGGCAATGGGGTCGGAGGGGAAGGCGGTGTCGCCGGACATGTCATTCGACGAACATCGCATCGCCGTAGCTGAAGAAGCGGTAATGCTCTGCGATCGCCAGTTGATAGAGGCGGCGCTGTTCATCGAGGCCGACGCGCGCGGCGACGAGTGCGATGAGCGTGCTTCGGGGCAAGTGAAAATTGGTCACCATGGCGTTGACGTGTTTCCAGCGATAGGGCGGGTAAATGAAGATGTCGGTCTCGGCCGATTTCTCGGTAAATGGTTGATTCGCCGGCTGGCTTTCGAGGACGCGCGTCGCCGTGGTGCCCACTGCGATGATTCGCCGCCCTTCCGCCTTGGCCGCATTGAGTGCGCCGGCAGCGTCGGCGGGGATCGTGTATGCCTCCGCGTGCATGACATGTTCGCCGAGCCGACCGGCGGTAACGGGCTTGAATGTGCCGAGTCCAACGTGCAACGTGACGTAGGCGTGGCAAACGCCGCGTTGCAGGAGCGCTGCAAGCAAATTCGGCGTGAAATGAAGGCCCGCCGTCGGGGCTGCCACGGAGCCAGGCGAGCGGGCGAAGACCGTCTGGTAGCGGCCGCGATCCAGCTCATCCCGCTCGTCGGCGTCCCTGCCGCGCTTGATGTACGGCGGCAGCGGCATTCGACCCACGCGCGACAGCAGGACCAGCGCCGCCTCGCCGCCCGATACAGCAATGCGGTACTCGCCCTGGGCGCCCTTGGCTACGACTGATGCGGTAACCCCCGGATCACCCGCGAACCGAAGCATCATGCCAAATTTCATCGGGCCGAGATTTCGAAGGAGCACCCGCCACTCGCCGGGCCCAGCTTCGGCGAGGAATAGCGCTTCCACCTTTCCACCGCTCTCCTTCTTCAGCATAAATCGCGCCGGCAGGACGCGCGCGTCATTGAATACGAGCAGATCGCCGTCGCGTAACAGCTCGGGAAGATCGGCAAAGGTGCGGTGGGCGACGGAGCGGTCGGCGGTTCGGTAATGCATCAGGCGGGAGGCCGCCCGGTCGGGCGTCGGCGCCTGCGCGATCAGCTCCGGCGGCAGGTGAAAATCAAGTTCGTCAGTTCGCATCGGATGAGGCACGCGGGTGTCTTCGGTCAACGCATCAGCGGGGGTCATGTTGCGATGGTGCAACATCCGTCATAAACGGACTCCCGCCCTCCGTCCCATTATTTCGCGTTTGGGCCCGCTGCGCAAGCATTTGGCCTGAATTTCCACGTTTCCTCCGTCCAGGCCGCGGCGGGTTATTCCGCCTCCCTGAGGTTTGCTTTATACGGGGCGTGAGCGTTGCTGCCAATGTCAGCCTGATTGTCGCGACCTTGGACCTGCAGTTGGTCCGGTTGATTCGCGGCGCGATTCGCAACGCGGACGCGGCAAGCCGCGCCGCTGGTGGGGGATCGGCTGGGCCGGCGGCTATCTTCGAGCCACGCCGCGTGATCCATCCTGAGCCGCGCTACGAGCCGCGGCAGGTGATTCACCCGACGCCGCGCTTCGAGCCTCGACCGGTGCTGCGCAGCGATAAGCTCGACCCGGATTGCTCGCCATGCACGGTGCCCTGCGCGCCGGACCGTCCGCACATCGCCAAGTCGCCGATCCAGCCGCCGTGGGCCGTGCTGCCCTGGCAGAACCCTGCTCCGCCGGCAAAGGTGGTAAAGGTCGTCCAAATTCGACCCGATAACGTCCGCAGAGGAGCAATCATCGACTGCTTCATCTGAAGTTTTTTGCTCCTCGATGGTTCGTCCAGACTAACCACGTCGCGCCGTGATGGTCTGATATCGTAGACTGAATGATCGGTCGCCGGCGAGAGTAAGAGGAGTGTTCCGATGTTGCAGCCGCCCCAGATCGAAGAGCTTATCTGCCTGGTATCGTCGCTCGACCGTGACGGGCTCGTGCGGCAGTTTCTGAACTTCCGGGGAGCGTTTCCGATCGACTTCACGCCTCAGTTTCTGAACCAGCTTTCAGTGGAACGATTGCGACACATCTTCGTCGCGCTGTGCCTGCAAAACCAGCACCTGCCGGACGCGGCGGAGATGTCAGCGGTCGCTTAGTCACCGCCTGGGGTGGAACTTTTGGTGGATGGCTTTCAGCCTGGATTGATCGACGTGGGTGTAGATCTGCGTCGTATTGATGTCGGCGTGGCCGAGCAGTTCCTGGACGACGCGGAGATCGGCGCCACCACCGATGAGGTGGGTGGCGAAGCAATGGCGCAGCGTGTGGGGGGAAATGTGCTTGAGCAGCCCGCTGGCGCGGCCGTACTTTTCCACCAACATCCAAAGCCCGACGCGCTCCATAGGCTTGCCGCTGCGCGATAGGAACAACTGTTCGCGCGGCAGCCGCTCCAGCTTGGGCCGGCAATC
>JBBRIN010000500.1:0-3770 GCA_038221115.1 Tepidisphaerales bacterium | reverse complement strand
ACCCCCGCAGGCCCCCCCGCCCGCTCCTCCGAAGTTGCCGAATTCACCCGCGTCATCAACACTTTCCAGCCCCGGAGGGGCGATAGACAATAGCCCATGGCGTAAGCCATGGGTCCAACGACGCCGACAACCCGCCGCCTTTTTTCAGCCCCGGACGGGGCGGCAGAACCGAAGCCCGCAATCCCAGCGGCGACTTAACTCCCTCGTCCGATCCATTCATCCTTCCATCCGGATGGATTGTTAGTTAATTCATCGGCCATGTCAACCCCCCCCCTTCACTTTCCCTCATAAACCCCCCTCCCCCCGTCCGATACCCCAATGAGACCACAACCCGGCGCACCCCTTGCATCCACCAAACGTCCCGCGCCCCATTGCGCGGCGTGCTCGCTTTAGCGACCACGTCCCCAGTCACCTAATCCGCCTCGCCCTGAACTGCAGTCCGCCCCGCGCGTATCACTAAAAAGGGAACCCAAACCCGCCCCCAAGGATCGCTCCGCATGAGCCGTCACCTTCACGTAAAATATCTCCTGATCGGCGCCGGGGTCGCCGCCAGCAGCGCCGCGCAGGCCATCCGCCAGATCGACCCGGAAGGCTCCATCCATCTCGTCGGCATGGAGCACACCCGCCCCTACCGCCGCGCCCCACTCTCTCAGAATTTTCTCCGCGGCCTACAACCCCGCGACGAGATCTTCACCGTCCCCGTCGGCTGGTTCTCCCAAAACCGCGTCGAGCTCCACACCGGCCTCCGCGCCGCCCA
Source organism: Tepidisphaerales bacterium (assembly GCA_038221115.1). Classification (GTDB taxonomy): domain Bacteria; phylum Planctomycetota; class Phycisphaerae; order Tepidisphaerales; family Tepidisphaeraceae; genus JANXVV01. The sequence goes on along the minus strand of JBBRIN010000500.1, from coordinate 3,013 downwards.
TCTCGACGTCAACCGCAAATCCGTCGCACTCGCCGACGGCGACGTCGTCGCCTACGACAAGCTCCTCCTCGCCACCGGCGGCTCCCCGCGCCATCTCACCATCTCCGGCGCCAACCTCGCCAACGTCCACTATCTCCGCAACCTCGACGATGCCGACCGCCTCCATAACGCCGTCGAAAAAGCCAAACGCGAAGGCCGCCCCCACCCCTCCGGCACCAACGGTCGCGGCGTCGCCACCGTCATCGGCGGCGGCTCGCTCGGCGTCCAGCTCGCCGCCACCCTCACCCAGCTCGGCCTCTCCATCGACCTCGTCGTCGCCGCCCCCCACCCCTGGAAAAAATTCGCCGGCGAAGCCACCGGTAAGTTCATCGCCCGCTATCTCGAAAATCACAACGTCCGCGTCCACACCGCCGCCGACCCCTCCCGCCTCGACGGCGAAGGCCGTGTCCAACGCGTCGTCCTCACCGACGGCCGCACCATCCCAGCCGATTTCGTCGTCGCCGCCATCGGCCTCACCCCCAACAAAGACCTCGGCCGCGGCACCCCCATCAACGCCGAAAAAGCCATCCTCGCCGACGCCTACTGCCGCACCAACATCGACGACGTTTACGCCGCCGGCGACTGCGCCGCCGTCTACGATCCCCTCTTCGCCAAACATCGCCTCTTCGAACATTACGACGCCGCCGCCCTCACCGGTGCCATCGCCGGCGCCAACATGGCCGGCCTCCGCACCCCCTTCGACACCGTCACCACCTTCTCCAGCACCGTCTTCGACCTGACCCTCCGCGCCTTCGGCTCTTCCCGCCCCGTCGAACGCCACCTCCTCCGCGGCCTACCCAACACCGACTCCCTCTCCGATTACCTCGAGTTCGGCGTCTCCCCCGAAAACCGCATCGTCCAAATCCTAACCTTCAGCCCCAACCTCCCCGACGAAACCTTCCAAAAGCTCATCTACAACCGCCTCAACATCACCGGCATCGAAGAACAGTTGAAGGACCCCAAAGTCGACCTCACCACGCTTCTCTAATTCGAGCCATGCTCCTGTCCCCTCCTCGGGTGAGGATTATGCATCAAGTTCGCGGACATCTCATCGCCCCGTGCAGGATCAACGAGTTGGGGCGCTTTATTCTGAAAGTGCTCCTGTGCGGATAAGCTTGATGGGCATTGTCTGTTCACGGCCACTAGGAACACCGCAATTACTTGATAAAACATTAGAAAAGTGTCTCATTGTGTCGCAAAACGTCGCATTCCCGCCCTTCAGACCGGCTGCGGATGCTTGTGCGACGAGTGGTGATGCCCCCCCGACCCCCTCGTTTTGGCGAAATCCATCGCCGCCTGCACCAGCCCCACGAACATCGGCGCCGGACGCAACGGCCGGCTCGTCAATTCCGGGTGCGCCTGCGTCCCCATAAAAAACGGATGCACGCTCTGCGGAAGCTCCAGAATCTGCATGATCGGCTGGTTCGGGTGCTTCCCGCTGAACACCAGACCGTGCTGCTCCAGCGTCGGGATAAACTTCGGGTCCACCTCGTACCGGTGCCGGAACCGCAGCCGAATCCGCGTGGTGTTATTGAAGAGTTTTGATGCCATCGACCCCGCCGTCACCTCAATGTCCTTGCCGCCAAGCCGCATGTTACCCCCCAGGCCCTCGATCTTCTTTTGCTCCGGCAGGATGTCGATCACGCAGTTCGTACACGTCGGCTCAAACTCGCTGCTGTTCGCGTCGGCGATCCCACAGACGTTCCGCGCGAATTCGATGACCGCCATCTGGAACCCAAGGCACAGACCCAGGTAAGGCACCTTGTTCTCCCGCGCATACCGGATGCACTCGATCTTCCCCTCGGTGCCGCGGCTGCCGAACCCTCCCGGCACGATGATCCCGTGACAATCCTCCAGCTCCGATTCCACATTGGTTGCGTCGATCTCAGTCGTGTCGATCCACTTGAGTTTCACGTCCGCGCCCAGGTGTACGCTGCAATGCTCCGCCGCCTTGATGATGCTCGCGTACGCATCGCGCAGCGCAACATATTTGCCGGTCACCGCGACCGTCACTTCCTTGCGCGTGCGGCCGATCCGCTCGACGTAGGCATTCCATCGCTTGCGCGCCTGGTCCTCCGCCCGCTGGTTCACCCGCTCGTGAAGGTTCAGCAGCGTGAGCACCTCCCGGTCGATGCCGCCGTCGCGCAGGATCTCGGGGATCAGGTAGATGCTTTCCGCATCGTGCATCGACATCACCCGCCGCATCGGCACGTTGCAGTACATCGAAATCTTCTCGCGCACCTTCTCGTTCACCGGGTTGCTCGCGCGGCAGGCAATGATGTGCGGCTGAATGCCAAACTCCATCACCCGCTTGATCCCCAATTGCGCCGCCTTGCTCTTCTGCTCCCCCAGCGCGTTGGGCTCGAGGATGTAGGTCAGCGCAACGAAAACGACCGAGTTCTCCCCCTCTTCAAACGCAAGCTGCCGACACGCCTCGAGGTAGGCCGTGTTCTCAAAATCCCCCACCGTGCCGCCCACTTCGACGAAGACAACATCCGCGCCGGCCTTCACCGCCAGCTCGCGGAGGCGCATCTTCACCTCGCCGGTCACATGCGGATTGAACTGCACGTCGCGCCCCAGGTATCCACCCTCGCGCTCTTTCTTCATCACGGCGGCGTGGATCTGTCCATTGGTCGTGAAATTCGCCCGCGTCAGGTCCTGATCGAGCAGGCGCTCATAGGTGCCCAGGTCCATGTCGGTTTCCATGCCGTCATCCAGCACGAAGACCTCGCCGTGTCGGTAGGGATTCAGCGTCCCCGAGTCGATGTTGTAGTACCCCTCCATCTTGATCGGCGCGACGCGCAGGCCCTTGTCCTGCACGAGCTTCGCCAGCGAGGACGAGAAGATCCCCTTCCCCAGGCCGCTCATCACGGTGCCCATGACGATGACGTACTTATGGTGCCCGACGCGATACCCGGGTGGCATCGGGGTGTAGAACTCCGTGTCGTCCTTCGACTGACCCAGCTTGCCAAGC
>JBBRIN010000499.1:0-3776 GCA_038221115.1 Tepidisphaerales bacterium | reverse complement strand
GCTTCTGGCTTCTGGCTCCTCCCCTCACGTGTGATACTCCGCATTGATCGTCACATAATCCTTCGACAAATCGCACGTCCACACCGTCGTCTGGGCCTTCCCCAGCCCGCACGCCATGTCCACTTTCACCTCGGCCGCGCCCAGCGCCTTGCTCAGCTTCCCCGCGTCAAACTTCACCGGCTGACCAGCCCGAAACACCACCGTCCCTTGCAGCGTCAGCACGCATCGGTCTGGTTCGAAAGCCACGCCCGCCAATCCCGCCGCCGACACGATCCGCCCCCAGTTCGGATCGTTCCCATTCATCGCGCACTTCACCAGCGGCGAATTCGCAATCGCCCGCGCCATCGCCTTTGCCCCCCGCTCATCCTTCGCCTGCCGCACGCGCACCGTCACCACTTTCGTCGCCCCCTCTCCATCCGCCGCGATCTGATACGCCAGCGACTGGCACACCTCGTTCAGCGCCGCCGCGAATCGCTTCGCATCCGCCGCCGATCGAACCGCCGCGCCGCTCATCCCCGACGCCATGATGCATGCCATGTCGTTCGTGCTCGTGTGATCGTCCACCGTGACCGAGTTAAAGCTCCCCTCGCAAGCCGCCGCCATCAATCGCCGCAGTAGGGGGGCTCCGATCTGCGCGTCCGTCGTCAGATACCCCAGCATCGTCGCATGCAGCGCCATGCGCGGCCCGATCATCCCGCTCCCCTTGCACACCCCCGCGATCGTCACCACCTTCCGCCCGATCTTCACCGTCGTCGCCGCCGCCTTCCGCTTCAGGTCCGTCGTCAAAATCGCATCCGCAAAGTGCAACGCATGCTCGCGGTCGCGCCCCAGATCCGCCGCCGCCCCGCGCACTCCGATCTCCACCTTATCCATCGGCAGCAGGTGCCCGATGATCCCCGTCGACGCCGGCACCACCTCCGTCTCATCGCACCCGATCAGTTCTCCTGTCAGCGCACACATCCGCCGCGCATCCCGCTCGCCTTGTCGCCCCGTACACGCGTTTGCATTCCCCGCGTTCACCACCGCCGCTCGCAACCGCCCGCCCGCCACATGCTCGCGCCCCACCTTCACCGGCGCCGCAAACACCTTGTTCGTCGTAAACACCGCCGCCGCCGTCGCCGCGATGTCGCACACCAGCAGCCCCACGTCCGGCGTCGGCTTGCTCTTGATCCCCGCATAAACCGCCCCCGCCGAAAACCCCACCGGCGACAACAAATGCAGCTCCGCCATCGATCTCACTCCTCGTTGAAGAGCGGGAAAGATACCGACCCGCTCTCCGCCCGTCGAGAAGAAGGCAGTCTTCACCTGTCTCCGCGTCTTCGCAATCTTGCACTAACGCTCGACGTCGCGTGTAATGCGAATCGGGATCAACAGGGCAACGCGAACGACGAGACCTCTAAACGGGATTTAGCGCATGCCATTCATTCAGCAGTCCCCCCGGCGCCAGCCGACCAACAAATGCCAAGCTGCCGCGCTCGCAGCAGCCACTCTCATCGCTGCCTCCCTCGCCGGCAGCGCCCTCGCGCAATTCACGCCCCCCCAGGTCGCCGGCAATCAGTCCCGCCAGGATCTCCAGCGCCAGGAGCGCTTCAACGAGCTCCAACAGATCGAGGTCGACAACCGCCTCCGCGCCAACCCCGATGTCCCATTTAACCAGCGCGCCTTCATCGATTTCGGCGGCTACATCACCCTCCAATACCTCTCGCTCGACGATCGCCAGGGCAACAACCACGGCCTTCGCCAACCTGATTTCGTCGTCTACGGCCGCTACAACCTCGACGCCGCCAACGAATTCTTCGTCCGCGCCCGCACCAGTTACCAGGATTTCAACAAAGGCGACAGCTTCGAAGGCCGCGGCAACGAGTGGACGGACGCCGACATCGAACGCGGCTACTACCGCTTCGACCTCGCCCGATACGAAGGCGCCTACAAGGGCAAAACCCTCCCCTACAACGTCACCTTCCAGGCCGGCCGCGACCTGGTCTACTGGGCCAACGGCCTCACCATGGGCAGCGTCATCGACGGCGCGATCACCGACCTCACCTGGAAAAACTTCACGCTCGAACTCATCGCCGGCGTCACCCCCGTTCGCACCGTCGACTTCGATCCCACTCGACCCAGCTCAGACCACAATACCCGCCGCGGCTTCTACGGCGCGATCGCCAGCTACGCCATCAACACCGAGCACTGGGGCAACCACAAGCCCTTCATCTACATCCTCGACCAGCGCGACTACAACTCCCACAACGAGCTCCAGCAGGGCACCATCCACACCAAGTTCAATTACAACAGCTACTACATCGGCGCCGGCGCCACCGGCAACTTCGGCGATCACCTCCTCTACGGCGCGGAAGTCACCTACGAGGGCGGCCACACCCTATCCAACAGCTACCGCATCAACGGCTTCTCCCTCGAGCAGGTCAACCAGACCGAAGACCAGATTGAAGCCTACGCCGCCGACTTCCGGCTCGATTACCTCGTCAATGACCGCCACAACACTCGCCTGGGCGCCGAAGTCATCCTCGCCACCGGCGACCGCGACCGCACCATCACCAACGCCACCTTCGGCGGCAACGTCTCTGGCAGCCGCGACCACGCCTTCAACGCCTTCGGCCTCGTCAACACCGGCCTCGCCTTCGCCCCCGAAGCCTCCAACCTCGCCTCCTTCCGCGTCGGCGCTTCCACCTATCCTCTGGTGGACATGGACCTGTTCCATCGAATGCAGGTCGGCTTCGATTTCTTCCTCTACAACAAGCTTCAGCGCAACCGTGCCTTCGACGAGCGCACCACCAATCAGCATTACCTCGGCGTCGAGCCCGATGTCTACCTCAACTGGCAGATCACCAGCGACGTCACGCTCGCCGTTCGCTACGGCGTCTATTTTCCCAGCAACGCCATCATCTCAAGCGGCGCGACCCGCCAATTCGTTTACACGGGGGTGACCTTTGCTTTCTAACTGCATGACAACCGCTACACATCTGATTCTCCTCGCGTGCATCGCCGCGGCAGCGTTGCTCACCACAGGCTGCCAAAGCGCTCACGTCTCCCACCCCCTGCCCGCCAAGCTCTACACCAGCGACAGCGAATCTCAGATGGAATTCTGGCACTCCCTCGCTTCCGAAAAGCTCGCCAGCAACGATGAGGCTTTCCACGGCTTGCTGCTCTATCTCGACGCCACCGACCCCACCAACAACTACGCCGACCGCGTCAAGCTCCTCAAATCCCGCAAGCTCCTGGCCCCATCGTTCGACCGCCCCGCCGATGAAGCCGTCACGCGCGGCACCCTCGCCGTTGCCATCGTCCACATTCTGAAGATCCGCGGCGGCATCATGATGCACGCCGTCGGTCCCGAGCCGCGCTACGCCACCCGCGAGCTCCAGTACCGTGGCGTCTACCCCCTCAGCAGCCCGAACCAAACCTTCAGCGGCACCGAATTCGTCGGCGTCATCGGCAAGCTTGACGATGTCCAAAACGGCGTCCCCGCACCACTCACCACCCGTTTGAAGGAATAGACAGCCCAAATGGTTTTGCACCGCGCTGGTAAATTGTGTTGGAACACCCGCGCATCCGCCATTACCCTGTGCATCTGACGGCAAGCCGTAAGCCGTGATCGGGCCGCTTTCAACCAGGTCGGAGTCGCCGTATGAAACTCTCCCCCAAGTCCGCCGCACGCTTCCTCTTCATCGCCATCGGCTCCGTCATCGCCGCCGCGCCGGCCGTCGCGCTCAACTTCGCCGATCCCGCCACCGCGCCCGTCGTGACCACCGCCCCCCCAT
>JBBRIN010000498.1:0-3812 GCA_038221115.1 Tepidisphaerales bacterium | reverse complement strand
ATCGGCATGACCACATTCTCGACGACCGATTTGATCACGCTCGCGAACGCCGCGCCGATGACCACGCCGACCGCGAGATCGATCATGTTTCCCTTGAACGCGAAGTCCTTGAACTCGTTCATCATTTGCCGGCTATTGAGTTTCATCGCATGTCTCCGAATGAGGGGTTCCCGCCCTACACCAAAACAGTGTGCGACGGGTGTAATCCCGAGGGCAAGTTTTTACAACGCTCGACCTAACAGTCTTAATAGGGTTCGGGAACGATTGCAGAGGAGTTGACAAACTCATGTGCGAACCGCGCGGTGACCCGCGATTTGACATCATCTTGATGTTTTCTTTACTCTGCTGCCAGACGTGATTGCGCAGCTGTGCTTTAGGGCTTGCATATGCACACCGGTGACAATGGGCCCTCCAAGCCCGCGGCGTTGGCCATGCTCTCCAGCGAGCGCCCGCGCAACGTGGGTTGGCTTCAAGCCGCCGGCCTGCTCTTCGGCGACTGGGGCACCAGCCGCCTGTATGTCCTGGGCCTCGCCTTCTTCTTCGCCGGCCGCACCAGCTTCTGGCTCATCCTCGCCATGAGCGGGTTGATTCTCGCCGTTGGCTGGGCCTACACGCAGATCTGCCGCATCTACCCCGACGGCGGCGGCGTCTACACCGCCGCCAAAAGTAAGAGCCGCACTCTTGCAGTCATCGGCGCGCTGCTCCTGTTCGCCGACTACACCGTGACGGCGAGCCTGAGCGCGCTCGACGCCTTCCACTATTTCGGGCTTCCGCTGCACAAGCAGGTGCAGACCGAGCACGCCGCGGCCGCCGCCGATGCCGCGCGCGAAACCGGCAGCGCCGCCAGCGCCGGAATCGGCGCGGCGCAAGTGGAAGATGCGGGCGAAAAAATGCACGCCGTCAGCGAAGAGCATGCCGGACCGCTCACGCCCGATGAGAAGCGCGCCGCGGAACTTTTTCATTGGGACTCCCCTGGATTATGGGCCATCGTCGCCATCCTTCTCCTGGGATTCGTCAACCTTCTGGGCCCAAAGCACAGCGGCGGGTTCGCCATCGCCGCGGCGATCGGCATGGTCGCGATCACCCTCATCATCCTGCTCGGCGCCTTCGGCTTCAGCGGCAAAATGCAGTGGAGCGAGCTGCCGCACCGCGTCGGCAGCCTCAAGCACAGCCTGGGCCACATGTGGGTCGCGTTCGTGTCGATCGTGCTGGCGCTCTCCGGCGTCGAGGCGATTGCCAACCTCACCGGCGTAATGAAGAAGCCGGTCTACAAAACCGCGAGCCGTGCCATCTGGATCGTCGCCATTGAAGTAGCCGTCTTCAACGTTCTGCTCGCCATCTGCATGGCCAACATCTACCCGCTCGGCTCCGACCAGCACAAAGAGGACATGCTGGCGTTTCTGAGCAAGTATTACACCGGCCGCTGGGGCGAACTGGCGGTGCGCTTCATCGGCGGCACGCTGCTGCTGTCCGCCGTCAACACCGCCGTGAACGGCCTCATGAGCATCGTGTATGTCGTCAGCCGCGACAACGAGTTGCCGCCGGTCTTCCAGAAGGTGAATCGCTTCGGCGCGCCCTGGGTGGCAGCCATCCTCGCGACCGGCGTCCCCGTCATCATCCTGTTGATCACCCACGAGCTCGAGCAGCTCGCAGCGCTTTACGCGATCGGCGTCATCGGCGCCATCGCCATCAACGTCACCCTCTGCGCCATCCACCCGCGGCTGCGGCGCATGTCGCGCAAGATCCCCATGATCCTGCTGGGCGTCTTCCTCCTGGCGATCTGGATCACCCTCGCCTGCGTGAAGCGCGAGGCCCTGTTGTTCGTCGCCGTCGTGATGGCGATCGGACTTTTCGCCCGCTGGCTCACCAAGCGGCTCGCGCTGCGCAAGGGCCCGCCCGTCAGCCTGCTCCAGCGCGCGATCGAAGAGGCTTGCACGCCGCAGGCGCTCGGCATGCCCAAGGTGCTCATCGGCACCTACGGATCCGATCGCCTCGCCCCAGCCGCCTTCACCGCGGCCAGAGAGCAGCACGCCGCGCTCGTCGTCTGCTTCATTCGCGAAGTAAACCTCTCCTATCAATGGGACACCCAGTTCCGCCTTGACACCGACCTGGCGGCACAGCGAACCTTCGCGCGCTTCCTCGACCTGGGACACGCCAGCGGCGTCCCCGTGATTCCCATTTACGACAGCGGACCCGATGCCGCAATCCTGATGGCAGAGAACGCCGCCATGCTCGGCTGCTCGCAGGTTCTCATCGGCACCTCCCGGCACGGCGCGCTGTACCACCTGGTCAAAGGGCGGTTTCAGGAGCGCCTCGAGTCCGTCCTGCCGCCGGATATGCCGGTGAAGGTCATCGCCGTCGATAGCAATGAGCAACCTACTCAACCCCCGCCGCCCCCGCCTGTGCGGGCCACGGCGGAAGCCAAAATCCCGTAGCCGGGCATTCGCCTTTCCTTAGTCAACAAAATCGCCGCCAAAACGTTTCAGTAACGGAGCCGGATTGGAGGCTCGGCTTGGGCTGTGGATGCACGTACCTGGGAGAGCGAGTGTGGCTTTGCCTTGCATAGACGTCCCTGGGACTGATCCAACCCCCATCTTCGACCTTTACCGCGGCAATTACGCCACCGAATTGCTGACGGCCGCGGTCGCGCATTTCGACCTCTTCGCCCATCTGGCCGAAGGCCCGCTCGCGTTCGACCTGTTGCGCACGGCAATCCGCTTGGAGGAGCGGCCCGCATCTGTTTTGATCACGGCCCTGCGCGCGATGGGCCTCATCACCCGCCGAACTGACGATCATCGCCTTGAACTATCTCCGATGGCGCGCGAGCACCTCGTGCCCGGCGGCGCGTTCTACGTCGGCGATTACCTCGGAATGGCCGCCCAATCTTCCGGCGTCCTGGAAATGCTCGAGCGCCTCCGCACCAATCAGCCCGCCGGCGCCAAACCCGGAACCGGCGGCGCCGCCTTCATCTATCGCGACGGCATCGAATCGGCCATGGAGGAACAGGACAGCGCCCGGCGACTCACCCTGGCGCTCGCTGGCCGTGCGAAAAATGTCGCCCCCGCCCTCGCCCAACGGCTGCCCATGGACGGCGCGCAAACCCTGCTCGACGTCGGCGGCGGAACCGGAATCTATTCGATCGCGCTCCTCCAGAAGTACCCCGCTTTGCGGGCGATCGTGTTTGACCGCGCCGAGGTGCTGAAGGTCGCGGCCGAGATGGCCGAAGCCTACGGGGTCGCCGACCGTCTGGATCTGACGCCGGGAGATATGTTCGCCGACGACCTTCCGCCAGCCGACGCCGTGCTGCTCTCAAACATTCTTCATGATTGGGACGTGCCCGAATGCCGCACCCTGGTGGCGCGGTGTGCCGACGCGCTGAACCCTGGCGGCCGCGTGCTGATCCACGATGTGTTCCTCAACGACGCACTCGACGGGCCGCTGCCCATCGCGCTCTACTCTGCCTCGCTCTTCAGCGTGACCGAAGGGCGTGCCTACAGCGCCGGTGAATATCGCAGTTGGCTCAAAGAGGCGGGGCTTACCGCCGGTGACGTGATCTCGACGTCCATCCATTGTGGCGTATTGGCGGGGGCGAAGAGGTGAGGCGGAATGCGGGCTATGGCAGGAGATCCGCCGCCGTGATCGCGATCGGCGGCAGGCCCGCGATCAGAATCGTCACGTCCTCTCCGATCCTTGAATTCTTGAGCTGCCGGTAGGTTGGCAGTCCCACGGGGCCCGACGGATCGGTGTATACCTCGATTTGTCGGTCCACCAGATTGATGATCCAGTACGCTGGAATAGCGGCGCGCGCGTAC
>JBBRIN010000497.1:0-3823 GCA_038221115.1 Tepidisphaerales bacterium | reverse complement strand
AACGGTCGTGGCTCGTTATTTAGTCGCCCAGATGCCCCCGCAGCAACTCCCCGGCCATCAAAACCGCCTCGATCAGCAGCAGAATGACGATCGTGACTTCGAGCCGATTGCCCCGGCGATACCACCGGTAGTCCGCAGCGCGATCCACCGCGCCTTCGTACAGATCCTCGCACGCTTCCATTCGGTTGGTGACGCCTTCCAGACGATCGGCGACGCCGGTGCGGGCGCACAGGCGGGCGAAGGCTCGGCGGGCGGTTTTAGAGAGGGAATCCGCCGGGCGATCGAAGAGCGGTTCCAGCCGTGCATAGCGAAGCCGAAGGCCGGCCAGCGTTTCCATAACCGTTCCCAGGCGAGGCCACGCATCGCTGTGTTCCTGGCGGACCTGGTAGGCGAAGCGGACATCCGCCGGGGCGGCCGATTCGATCGGCGATAGATGGGCGTCCAGTCGCCGAAGCTCGCCTTCCAGAAACGCGAACTCCAACAACCCGGCCAGCGCCTCGCGCGTCGCCTTGTCTTGCCCCGTCAGGACTGCCCGGCCCGGCCGCCAGAGAAGCGTGCAACCTTCCAGTTCGATCTCGATCGGAAGCGGAGCGGCGGGATGGGTCGGCGGAACGAGCCACTGCACAACGTCGGCGTCCGAGGCCGCCGTCACGCGGTTGACGCGGATCACCTCCAAAAAGTCGATCGGCTCCGGCCAGGACGCGGGCGTTGGTGGCGGGGTCGCGAGGTCTTTGATCGCGTACGCCGGGTGAGGACGGACGAAGTGGCGCATCACCTCCGCGCCGGCGGGAGGCGTGGGGGCGAATTGGTAGCGGGTGACGGTCAAGGGTTTGGCCGACGGGCTGGCGGATTCGACTACTTCGGGGTGAAGTGCGGGCATGGGTACCGTTTAATGAGGTCAGCCAAGTAGGGTCCGCTTCAACGGACGCGGAATCGCGGGTATCGCGGGTGTCGCAAGGTTTCGCGTCCGCTGAAGCGGACCCTACGTGGCTGCCAACACACCTTTCGCCGCTATCTCATCGGCAACATCCTCCAGAATCCATTCGGCGACCACGTCCGCCGAGTCGAGCACGCCGTTGAGCGTGGAATCGAACAGGTAGTCCCCGACGACGAAGAGGTCGGGGTGTTCCTTGGGTTCGGGGACGTGGCGGGAGTCGGGCTCGCGGGCGGGGAAGCCGCCGGGCAGGCCGTTGACTTCGCCGACCCATCGCTGGACATGCCCTTCGACGAACAACTCTCGGCCATGACGGAGCGACGCGGGCAACGCATCGAGCATCCGATCAAAGAGGGAGGCGTCGTCGAAATTGCAGAGCGACAGCGCCGCTTCACCACCGATCAGGAACCCCAGCACTCCATGCTCGCCGGCGTGGCCTCGGCTGGTCTCGTCGTAGACGCAGCATCCGCCGAAGGAATCGAGCATGAAATAAGATTCGGCGATCTGCTCGCGCCAGAAGGCCGACTGGAAGAGCAACGAGACGCGGAGGTAATGCGCCGGATAGTCGTAATGAACATGGTGCGCGTGCATCGCGCGAGCGAGCGTCGGCCCTTCCCAGTCGATCGCGGGGAGCCAGTTATTCGGTAAGGCGGCGACGACATAGTCGAACGTCTCAACCACGTCGGTTCCGCGATGACGGGCCAAGACTTCGAACGTGTTTCCCATCGCTCGCCGAACACTTTTAACACGATGATTCAGCAGCACGCGGGCATCAATTCGGTCGGCCAGGCCGCGGACCAGCCGCTCGATGCCGCCGTCAATGGTGTAGAGCCGCATGTAGCCCGGCTCATTCATCAAACAGTTCTGCAAGCCGTAGACAGCGTTGGTCTGGTGCGGCTCAGTCGCCAGGTCGCTATGGATCGCGACCCGAATATATTTGCGGGCGGCCTCATCGGGCACCGTCTCCAGTAGATCGGAAAACTTCTGACGGGCGAGCGGGTCTTTGTTGTCCTCGCGCCAGTCGGATTCGTAGTAGTCCGCCGGCGAAATGAGCTTGCGGGCTTTGCGGGTGAAATCCTTCAGGGCCGATGCGGTCCTGGCACCCAGATGTTGCGAGATCTCCTCGTCATTGCGCAGCAGGGTATCGCCAAAGACGACGGTTCGGCCTTCCATCGGCCGGGTGATAAGCCCCAACTCGCGAACCAGTTCTCGAAGCGGGTCGGGGCCGACCTGGGAATAGTCATAAAGCTCCGCCGCCCCCGCTTCGAAGGGGACTGAGCCGGTTTTGAAATTTCTTGTGACGACCTTGCCACCAAGTCGGCTACCAGCTTCAAGAAGCGTGATTTCCAAGGGGAAGTTGGCGCGCTGCTGAAGTAGGTAGGCGGTCATCAGCCCGCCTGGGCCGCCGCCGATGATCGCGATACGAGGTAAGTTCATACTGAGTGGGACGAATGATCTCAGGTAAACAACGTTGCTGAGATCAAGTTATTCCTTCCACGTTCTTAACAGTCGAGTTGGACTGGAAGACGAAGTGGCATGAATTGGGTGGAATTGTTAGTATGTCGGCCGAAATCGCAGTGGGCAGACGCCATTGAGCCTGCTTCTTCAGGTGAAGGAATTCCCTATGTCTAATCCGTCGTTCCCAACCGGTCGTAATCTCTCTTTGCTGGGTCTGCTCCTCTTGCTGTTGCTGGCCGGTGCTTCGACCGGCTGTCATTCGGCAGGCAGCGCCTTCTGGCACAAAATGGGCTACGAGGATCGCGACCTGCTCGTCAGTGACGTCAAGAAAGCCCGCGACGCCCAGAACGACGCCAAGATCCAGATTCAGACCACCATGCAGGCGTTTAAGGCCGTCACCGGGTTCCAGGGCGGCGAACTGGAAGCCAAGTACGACAAGCTCAAGATTGAGTACGAAACCGCCAAGGCCCGGGCCGGCAAGGTCAGCAGCCGAATCACCGAGGTCGAAAAAACCGCAGGCGACTTGTTCTCGGGCTGGGAAAAGGAACTGGGCGAATACAACGACCCCAACCTCAAGCGCCAGAGCGAGCAGAAACTCCAGGAGACCAAAACCCGCTACGCTCAGTTGGTCGGCGCGATGCGCCAAGCCGAAGGCAAGATGAAGCCGGTGCTGGCGGTCTTCAGCGACCAGGTGCTCTACCTGAGGCACAACCTGAACGCCGCCGCCATCGCCTCGCTGCAAACGACAGCCGGCCAGATCGATCAGGATGTGACGAAGCTGATCGCGGACATGGAATCGTCGATCAACGAGGCGAATAAGTTTATCGCGCAGATTGAGACGAAGAAGTGAGGGGGAAAATGTTGAAATTTCGAATGACGAATTTCGCCCGCCAATCCCTCCCGGCGTCAGGTCGCTCCTGAATAGGCCCGATAAAAACTCACGCCTGGCCGGCGAAAAATCGGATAATGACTTAGCCCGACGGCTTTTCAGCACTTGTATTGCTGATCTAGCCGTCCAGAACGCGGAGTGGCTCAAGTCGAGGGTACCCATGCGTCATGACGCCGAGTCGAAAAGCTTCAAAGTCCCGTCTTTCGCCGCGGGAACGTCCATGCAGCCTGCCCGGGCGGATATGGGGTGGATTTACACCCCATCCATCCCTCTCCGCGCAAGCAATCGGCGGGTGACCGGCAACGATCTGGTTCTGGTGCAGGCATTGGCTAGCCAGAACAGCCAGACCCTGGAGGATCTTCAGATCCTTCCCACAGCATCCAAGTCCGGCAGTTCACCCGTGCAACGCCATGATTGTCGGAACGCCGCCGACCCGCTGCTGGATCGGCTCAACGCCACTCTGGAAGGATGGATGCGAAGTCCGTTTCGGGCGGTAAGCAAGTGGATGGGCCGAGCGGCTTCGCCGTCCCAGATCGCGCGGC
>JBBRIN010000496.1:0-3825 GCA_038221115.1 Tepidisphaerales bacterium | reverse complement strand
CGAACGCCTCTGCCCGATGCGGCGTGGAGTCTGCAATAATCACCGACGGCTCCCCCACTGTCACCCGACCGATTCGATGCAACAGCGCCACCTTCACCACCGGCCAACGCTCCCGCGCGCGCTTCGCCAACTCGCGCATCTGGCCAAGGGCCATCTCCGTGTACGCCTCATATTCGAGCGCAACGAGCATCTGACCTGTTGCACCCAATTCGCCGCGAGTCATCCCCAGAAACACCGCGACGCCCCCCGCGCCGGCCGCGCTGACATGCTGAGTCGCCGTCGCAACCGACAAAGGGGTATCGCTGATTTCAATCCAGTCGCGCATCGAATCATCCCCCGCTCACCGGTGGAATCACCGCCAGCTCATCGCCTTCCGACAGTACCACCGCTGAGCCGGCATATTCCTGATTCACCGCAAACGCCGATTTCGCCAGATGCTCCCGCGCAGTCGGATACCGCGCAGCAATGGACTCCCGCGCAATCGAAACATCGGCGCCGTCCGGCAACTCCAGCGGAAAGCCGTCGGTGCCGAGACGATCCCGCAGGATCGCGAATAGTCTCACCATCACCAACATCAGGGCGTACTTTCATGGCCGACGATGGCGATGCCATATCGATCCGCCAGCTCGATCACCTTCGGCTTCTCCAGCATGATTGTCTTCCCCGGCTCCAGCACCAGACACGCTGCCCGCGCCGCGCGCAGTTTTTCGATGGTCGTCAGGCCGATCGTCGGCACATCCAGCCGCATGTCGCGGGTCTTGTTCGACACCTTGATACACGTCCATCCGCCCGCTTTGCACAGATCCCCCGCCCGTTCAATCATCGCATTGGTTCCCTCCAATGCCTCGACGGCGATCACATCCCGCTGCAAAACGCCGATCGCCTGTCCAATATCCAAGCGGCTGATCGCCTGGCAGCGATCCCACCCATAGTGAACATCATCCCATCGCGCCTCGGTCGGCTGCGTGCGCGTCATGACGCCCGGAGAGGCCAGATGGTCCTTGCAGTATTGGGTCGAGTCGATCAAGGGCACGCCTTCGCTGGCAAAGAGGTTCATCATGGCATTGAGCCCCGTCTGCGGGCGCTTGTCCTTGCGAAGCACCGTCCACCAGAGCCGCAGCGCTTTCCAATCGGGAAGACTCCGCAGGACGACGAAGCGGTCGTGCATCTTCGCCTTCACGACTCGCCCGACGAGGATCGCCTCCCGGCAGTCATGCCCGCGCAGGATGCGGAACCATCTCCCCGGCCGCGCGACGCTCACCCACTCAAACACATCGGCGTCGTGCGCCAGCTCCGCCGGGGCGCTTCCACGAAAGCCAACGCAGACGACGTGCCGCCCCGCCGCCCGCGCCCCCTGGGCGACGAGCCGCGGAAACATCCCTTCGCCGGCGACCAATCCAAGCGGTGAATCCACCCGCGTAGTGTGGGGAGAACCGCGCGGGCAGACAAGAGGCTGCAACAAAGATCCGGCGCGAGCGCTTCTCCAGTCCATCAGATTTCGTAATCCGGGGCCAGAGGCCGTTCCAAGCGCTGGCGGTAAATCTCTCTCACCGAGATCGTGCGTTCCCAGCGCTTGCCGATGAGGCGCAGCAGGAAAAACGTGGCCGCAAATGCGATCATCAGTCCGGCGGTTTTCAGAAGCGTCGACAGCACGGCCGCCACCCGCGCCTCGCTGCGGAAGAGCATATTGCCGGCACTGTACAGCAGGAAGAACGCAAACATTGGGCGCAGGGCCTCGGGCGGCACGATCTTTCGCGTCACCAGGACCGCCCCGATATACGCCCCCAACGCGAAGCCGATGGCGAGCAGGCCGGAGGCCGCCAGATTCACCTGGCCCGATCGATAATAGTGAAGGAACGCGAAGATGCCAATCGGCGGCAGCAACATCCCGAGGCTCGTGCCGACCGCCATGGGCTGCAGCATGCCAAACACAAACATGAGCACGGGAATCACCAGCACGCCGCCGCCGATGCCGAGCATGCCGCTCATGACGCCGATGACACACCCTGTTGCGAGTAAAGCCAGGTACTGCGCGGGTGTCCAGTGCATGCGGGATCGCTCCTGTTTGATGCCGGCGGCATCATACAGGCAACGACGCAAAGTTAATTAGTGAACCGAACGTGTCGCGGCGGCCTTTTGCACCAGCATGCGAAAGGGCGCGAGGTGCTCCGGCTCATCGAGGAGGCGCTCGGGGTGCCATTGCACGCCCACGAGCATGGGGAAAGAGGGGTCTTCGATGCCTTCGATGATGCCATCGGGCGCGGTCGCGACCACCCGCAGCCCCCGGCCGGCGTTCTTGACCGATTGCTTGTGATAGCTGTTGCCCGAAACTTCGGTCTTGCCGATCGCCTTGGCGAGGAGCGAATCCTCCTTCACGCTGATCGGGTGGCGGCGCAGCATCTCGCCGACCTTGCGGTGCTCCTGCTTGCCCTCCATATCCGGAATGAACTGGTGCAGGCTCCCACCCCGATGAACGTTCAGCAGTTGACACCCGAGGCAGACGCACAGGGTGGGAAGCCGGCGCCGCTCAACCTCAGCCAGCAGGGCCATCTCAAAGCTCTGCCGTTCCGGCTCGATGCGCGCGGCTTGCGGGTGCCATTCCTCGCCATAAGCGGCGGGGTCGAGATCATTGCCGCCGGTGAAAAGCAGGCCGTCACACAGGTCAACGTACTGGGGAATCAGAGCGCGGTCGACGCGATATGGGATCGCCATCGGCAATCCGCCGGCTCGCTCGATCGCCTCGGCATACGCGAAGGCGAGGTAATAGGCGGGTTTGCCATCGACGTAGTCCATGGTGACGCCGATGACGGGACGATTGCGGTCCGTCATGCGTCAACCACCTCTTCCACGTTCTTCTTCCGCCCCGCCTTCTTACGTGCGTTTTCCGACAACTGCTCTTTGCGAAGGCGGATGCTGAGCGGCGTCGCCTCCACCAACTCGTCTTCTTCGATGTACTCCAGTGCCTGTTCGAGCGTCATCTTTCGCGCCGGCTTCAGGATGATGTTCTCATCGCTCGAGGTCGTGCGCATGTTGGAGAGCTTTTTGGCGGTGCAGGGGTTGACGGTCATATCCGAATCGCGGGCGTTTTCAGCGACAACCTGGCCTTCGTAGACCGGATCACCCGGCGAGACGAACATGACGCCGCGTTCCTGGAGGTTGTTGAGGGCGAAGGCGTTCACGTTGCCGGGGCCGTTGGAGATCATGACCCCGTTCAAGCGGCCGGGGACGTCGCCGCGCATGGCGGCGTACTCGTGGAAATTGTGGTGCATGACCGCCGTTCCCTGGGTCGCCGTGAGCATGCGCGTGCGCAGGCCGATCAGGCCGCGCGCGGGAATGGTGAACTCCAGGTGGATCTGCCCGGCGCGGTTGTCCATGCGGACGAGTTCACCCTTGCGGTTCCCGACGATCTCCATGACGCCGCCCATGTTCCTTTCGGGAACGTCCACGACCAGATACTCGATCGGCTCCATGAGCTCGCCAGTGTCTTTGTCGCGGTGCATGATGACCTGGGGCTTGCTGATGCTCAGCTCGTAGCCTTCGCGGCGCATGTTCTCGATCAAAATGCCCAGGTGCAGCAAGCCGCGGCCGGACACCTTGAAGGCGTCTTTGTTGCCGCTCTCCTCGACCTTCAGCGACACGTTGCTTTCCAGCTCCTTCATGAGCCGCTCGCGGAGGTTGCGGCTGGTGACGTACTTGCCGCCGTCCTTCCCGACGAATGGGCTGGTGTTCACGCTGAACATCATCGTCAGCGTCGGCGGCTCCACGTCCTCGGGCTGCAGCGGCTGTACGTTCGTCGGATCGCAGATGGTGTCGCTGATGTCGACC
>JBBRIN010000495.1:0-3835 GCA_038221115.1 Tepidisphaerales bacterium | reverse complement strand
GGCATGACCGCGGGGGGCATGACCGCGGGGGGCATCACCATCGCCGAATACTATCTCGTCGACGCGTCGGGTCGCGGCGACGATCAACAGCAATGAGCGCCCACGAATGAAACGCAGCCGAATCATCTTCTTCGCCTCGTTCGTGCTGGCGCTCTGTGCCGGCGCTGTGCTCGGCGCGCTTTGGACAAAGCTCCCGGCCGCGCGCGGCACGCCCGTAAGCCCCGACAAAGCAAAGCAGCCGTCGTGGATCGTCGACCAATTGCACCTGCGCCCCGACCAGGCCAGGCAATTCGAAGGCGTCTGGGCTGATATGCACCAGAACATGGGAAAGTCTTTCGAGAAGCGCCACGCCCTCGAGAAGGAACGCGACGAGGCCATCAAGGCATTGCTCACCGACGAGCAAACGGCTATCGCCGACAAGATCCGCCAGGATTACATCCCCAAAATCGGCGAGGCCAATCACGATCGCGAGCGCCTCCTTCAGGAGGCCGACGCGCGCAGCCGCAGCCTGTTGGATGCAGACCAGCAAAAGCGCTGGGACGAATTGACCAAGCAGCGCGACCACCACCGCGGCCCCGGCGATCATGGCCCCGGCGATCGTAGCCGCGGCCCCGGCCGTAGTGGCTCGCGCTCCGCCACTCAGGGCACTCGTGCGACCACACAGCAGTCCGCTCAGTCGCCATTGCCCGCGGTGAACCCCGATCGATCGAAGCCGTAGGGCTAGTGAGCCCGCCGCATCAAAATCCGTATCTTGACGCACAAGGAGCCGATCATGCCGAAACAAACCGCCAGCTTTCTGGCCGCCGCCCTGATAATGGGCGCGTTGGCCATCCCCACTTTCGCTCAGGACAACACCCAGCCGCAGCCGCAACAGGGCCGCCAGCGCTTCGATCCGACGCAGATGCGCCAGATGATGAACGACCGCCTCAAAGAGGCGCTTGGCGCCTCCGACGATGAGATGCAGGCGCTCGGGCCCAAGATCGACCGCATTATGCAGCTTCAACGCGATGCGCGATCCGGTGGCGGCATGGGATTGCTCTTCCGCCGCACCGGACAGGGTGGTGCCCCCGGCGGCGGCGGTCCCGGTGGCGGCCCTCCGGGCGGTACCGACCCCAACGCCCCCCCGAGCGCCACCCAGCAAAAGCTCAATGATCTCCAGACCACCCTCGACAACAAGGACGCCAAGGTGGACGAGATCAAGGCCCGCCTTGCGGCACTTCGCGATGCCCGCAACCAGGCGAAGGCTGAATTGGCCAGGGCCGAGGATGACTTGCGCGGCCTGCTGACCCAGCGCCAGGAAGCCGCCCTGGTGATGTACGGCATCCTCGAATAACGCGCCGCCATCCGTCGCAAACGCAACGCAGGCCCGGCGGGCGAGTAATGCTCTCACCCGCCGCGCTTGTCAAACTGACGCGTTCAAATTGCACCTGTCCGTCGATCAACCAGGGACCATCCGCTCGTGAACGACATCCTTTCCAAGCTCACTACCGAGGGCGCACTCACCGAGGACGCCGCCCAGCACGTTCGCGACGCCACCGCCGGCGGCAAGTCGTTTGATGACGCCCTGCGCGAAGCCCCAGGCGCTTCCGAGGAGCGGGTCCTGCGCTTTCTCGCCCAGTACTTCGAGATCCCCTATATCGATCTCGAAAAAGACGCCGCCAAATACATCCCCGCCAAGGAGCTCATCACCAAGTTGCCCGCGCGCATCCTGATCGACCACCACCTGATGCCCCTCGAGGAGAGCGAAGACGGCGTCACCGTCCTCACCTCCCGCGTCTTCGACACCACCGGCCTTGACCAGCTTCGCCTCGCCACCGGTTTTGAAATCAAGCCCGTCCTCGCCCCCTCCACCGAGATCGACCGCTTCGCCAAGAAGTACCTCGGCGTCGGAGCTGACACCCTCCAGTCGATGGGCGTCAACGACGACAACGTCACTGTCCTCGAAGACCACAATGACGAGGACATGGACCTGACGAACGCCGCGCAGGACGCGTCGATCATCAAGTTCGTCAACCAGATTCTCGGCGAAGCGCTCGAGTCCCGCGCCACCGACGTTCACATTGAGCCTTTCGAAAATCAGCTCCGCGTCCGCTATCGCACGGACGGCGTTCTTGTCGAGGCCAACATCCCCCCGCAGGTCCGCAGGTTTCACGCCGCCATCGTCTCCCGCATCAAGATCCTCAGCCATTTGGACATCGCCGAAAAGCGCGTTCCCCAGGACGGCCGCATCCGTCTGAAGGTCGCCGGCCGCGAGATTGACCTGCGCGTCAGCGTCATCCCCATGATCCACGGCGAAGCCGTCGTGCTGCGTATCCTCGACCGCGGCGATGCCATGTTCGGCCTCGAGCACCTCGGCATGTCCAAGCGCGACAGCGCCGTCTGGACCAAGGTGCTCGATCTGCCCCACGGCATCATCCTCGTCACCGGCCCCACCGGCTCGGGCAAAACCACGACGCTCTATGCCGCGCTGTCCAAGATCAACAACGCCGACCTCAAGATCATCACCATCGAAGACCCCGTCGAATATCAGCTCCGCGGCATCAACCAGATCCAGGTCAACGTTAAGAGCGGTCTTACCTTCGGCGCCGGCCTTCGCGCCATCCTGCGCCACGACCCTGATGTCTGCCTCATCGGTGAAATTCGCGACAAGGAAACCGCCGATATTGCCGTCCAGGCGTCCCTTACGGGCCACTTGGTGTTCAGCACCCTGCACACCAACGACGCCCCCGGCGCCGCCACCCGGCTCATCGACATGGGCGTCGAGCCGTACCTTGTCGCCTCCTCGGTTGAAATGGTCGCCGCCCAGCGCCTCGTGCGGCTCATCTGCAAGAGCTGCAAAGAGGAGCTGCCCGAGGACGACATCGACAAAATCCGTCAGGAATTCGGCGCCGACGTGCCCGAAATGCTCTATCGCGGGCGCGGCTGCCGCAACTGCCAGGGCACCGGCTACCGCGGCCGCCAGGGCGTCTTCGAAATGATGCCGGTCAGCGACGAAATTCGCGCGCTGATCCTCGAGCGCACCAGCTCGCGCGTGATCCGCAAAATGGCGATGCGCGAGGGAATGGCCAGCCTTCGCGACGACGGCTGGCGCCTCATCGCCGAGGGCCGCACCACCGTCGACGAAGTCATACGCATGACCAAGAACGAAGAGATCACGGTCGGCTCCGAGGAGTTCGTTGCCGCAAAGTGACCACCGCATCCGTCCAGCACAGGTTGACCCGAAATGTCCGTATTCGCCTACACAGCCCTCAGCAAGGATGGCCGCCGCACCAGCGGCACCATGGCCGCCGATACGCGCTCGGCGGCCCTCTCGCAGATGATGCGCCAGGGCCTGCACCCGGTCACCATCGCCGAGGCGAAGGACGCCGCCGCCGCCGCTAAAAAGGCCGCCGCTGCCGCCGCGGAGTCGGGCGCTAAAGTTGGCAAGGTCCCCGCCAAAGCCGTGGAAAACTTCACCCGCGAGCTCGCCAATCTTCTCGCCGGCGGCGTCTCGCTCGCTCGATCCCTCAGCCTCCTTCGCCGCGAAGCGTCAAACCCAAGCGTCAAGCAACTCTGGAGCGAAATCCACGACGACGTCGTCGGCGGCACCGCTCTGGCCGACACCCTCGCCAAGCACCCCAAGTCCTTCTCCACCGTCTACGTCGCCATGGTCCGCGCCGGTGAAGCCGGTGGTTTCCTCGATGTCGTCCTCAGTCAGATCTCCGACTTTCGCACCCGCGAGCAGGATCTCATGGGCAAGGTCAAGGGCGCGATGGTCTACCCCATCGTCCTCGGCGTCCTCATGATCGGCGTCCTTGTCTTCCTCCTCACGTTCTTCATCCCGCGTTTCTCAATT
>JBBRIN010000494.1:0-3835 GCA_038221115.1 Tepidisphaerales bacterium | reverse complement strand
GACGCCCATGACCCGCTCCCCCGCCATCGCCCGCCGCGAACTCAGCAGCTACTTCTATTCCCCCATCGCCTACGTCGTGATGTCCCTCTTCCTCATCGTTTGCGGCTGGGCCTTCTGGGACGACTTCCAACCCGGCCAACCCGTCGAGATGCGCCATCTCTTCGACTCCATGGTCTGGATCCTCGTCATCATCATCCCCGTTCTCTGCATGGGACTACTCGCCCAGGAATTGGCCTCCGGCACCATCGAAACCCTCATGACCGCCCCCGTCGGTGAAACCGACGTCGTCGTCGGCAAATATCTCGGCTCCCTCCTCTTCTTCTTAGTCCTCCTCGTCCCCACGCTCCTCTACGTCGTCCTCATGCGCCTTTATGGCCGCCCCGACTACGGCCCCATCTTCAGCGGCTACGTAGGCATCCTCCTTGTCGGCTCACTCTTCATCGCCGTCGCCCTCTTCTGCTCCTCCCTCTCCAAGAGCCAGGTCGTCTCCGCCGCCCTCGCCGCCGCGCTGCTCTTCACCTTCACCATCGTCCCCTGGTACGTCGCCGGCAAAGCCACCCTCTCCACCTTCTGGCGCGCCGTCGCCGACCAATGCGTCTTCCGCCGCTACACCGACTTCAGCAAAGGCGTCATCGACACCGGCAACATCGTCTTCTTCCTCGCCGCCACCGCCCTCTTCCTGTTCCTAACCATCAAAGTCCTGGAATCGCGCCGCTGGAAATAACCCCGTGGCACGGGCGTCCCGCCCGTGTCTTCGACCGTATCACGGGCGTCTCGCCCGTGTGCCTCCAAGCAAGATCCGCTTCGGCCTACGAAACAACAAAGCAAGCCATGACCAGCGCAACAAAACCACCCCTCCCCCTCCCCGTAGAATCCCAAGCCGACCGCCGCCTTAAATACGGCCTCAACGTCGCCGCCGCGATCCTCATCGCCATCGGCCTCGCCGCCGCCTTCACCTGGGCCGCCGAGCGCAAGCCCAAGCGCGTCGACACCACCGCCGCCGGCCTTTACAGCCTCAAGCCCCAGACCATCAACATCATTCAGGACAACAAACAGAAGTTCAAAATCACCAGCCTCTACACCAAGGCCAAGCCCCCCCAGAGCCAGGAACAGCAATCCGAAGTCGTCGCCGCCCAGGATCCCGCCTACGAGGCTGAAAAAGTCTCCGACCTACTCGAAGAGTACAAGACCAAGGGCAAAAACATCGAGGTCGAGGAAATCGATCCCGTCGCCAGCCCCGCCAAGGTCGAAGACCTCATCAACGAAGTCACCAAAACCTACGGCGGCGAAGTCGCCAAGTACGACGCCTTCACCAAAACCTATCCCCAAAAGTACAAAGCCATCACCGACATGGCCGAGGCCGAGGCCCAGCGCCTCGAGCCCCTCGCCTCCGAAAAAAGCGCCACGGAAGACGTCAAAGATTTCGTCTCCCAGGTAGGCCGCAGTATCCGCGAGCTGCCCAAACAACTCAAGCTCAGCGAGACCACCGTCAATCGCGCCCTCAAGCAGAAGCCCCCGAACTACAAAGGCGTCACCGACAGCGTCCAGGATAACGTCTCCGTCGTCTCCTCGATCTTCGGCCAGGTCATCGACCAGTTCAAAACCTTCAAGGACGACAAGAAGGTCCCCGACGCCATCCGCAAGTACATGACCGACAGCCTCCCTCGCTACGAGGATATGAAAAAGGCGGCCGATGATCTTCTCAAGGAAGCCTCCAGCCTCGGCGAGCTCAAGCTCGACACCCTTCGCGAAGCCCTCAAGCTCCGCAACCCCATCCTCATCCGCGGCGAAAAAGAGTGGAAGGTCCTCTCTTACTCCCAGGTCTGGCGCAAGGACAACCGCGACGTCCAGGCCCTCCGCCAGGGCGGCGCTCAAATCCGCCCCCGCTTCGCCGGCGAGCAGATGATCTCCGCCGCCATCGTCACCCTCAACCAACCCAAAAAAGTCAAAGTCGTCTTCGTCCGCGGCGGCGGCCCACCCGTCTCCCAGTCCGGCTTCCCTCCCTTCCAACCCGACGGCGCCTTCTCCGCCGTCGCCGAACGCCTCCGCGACTACAACTTCGACGTCCTCGACAAAGACCTCACCGGCATGTGGGCCATGCAGCAGCAACAGCAGCAGATGCCCTCCGCCCCCGAGCCCGCCGACGCCGACATCAAGGATGCGATCTGGGTCGTCATCGACAGCCCCTCCGCCCCCAGCCAGTTCGGCCCCCCGCCCACCATCGCCCCCAAGATCCACGAACACCTCGTCAACGGCGGCTCCGCCCTCATCGTCGCCGAGCCCCGCGCCGACGACCTCGCCATGGCCCTCGGCTCCTTCGGAATCACGCTCGTCGCCGACGCCGTCTCCGTCCACGAACTCATCAAAACCGAAGGCGCCGCTCCCCAGGACATGGTCGAAGAAGCCCAAAAGGTTCCCTACATCTTTGCCATCCGCGACTGGGGCGACCACATGCTCACCCGCCCCCTTCGCTCTCTGCAAGGCATCCTCGTCGCCGCCGTCCCCGTCCGCACCAAATCCGCCAAAGACGTCACCGTCACCCCTCTCATTCCCCTCCCCGACGCCCCCTCCGCCCCCAAAAGCTGGGGCGAAAAAGACCTCGACACCATCGATCAGGGCAGCGTGAAGTTTGACCCCGAGAAGGACATCCCCGGCCCCCTTTACGCCGGCGCTACCGCCGAAAAGGCCACCGGCCAGCGCCTCGTCGTCTTCGGCGCCGCCTCCATGATCTCCAACAACATCGTCAACTTCCCCGACCAGGAACTCCGCAAGCGCGGCATCCTCGCCGCACGCTTCCCCGGCAACGGCGAAGTCTTCATGAATTCCCTCTTCTGGCTCTCCCACCAGGAGCCCATGATCGCCATCAGCCCCGCCGCCATGGACATCAGCCGCATCGGTGAAATGAGCAACGGCGCCCAACGCTTCTGGCGCGTAGGCGTCCTCCTCATCGGCCTCCCCGGCGCCGTCATCCTCGCCGGCGCACTAGTCTTCTTAGCAAGACGCGACTAACCCAGCACCTTCTTCAATTGTTTCGCCGCGACGCGCAGCGGAGCGCTACTCCCAATAAACAACTCGCCTAAATCCCATGAACGTCAAAACCACCGTCATCCTCTTCGCCCTCCTCGTCATCGTCGGCGGCTACCTCTTCATCACCCGCGACAAGGACGACGGCTCCCCCAAAAGGCCCGAAGAGCACAAGCTCGTCGATGCCTCCTCCTCCGACGCCACCAAGCTCGTCATCACTCCCTCCGACGGCAAACCCATCATCCTCGAAAAGTCCGGCAAAGACTGGCGCCTCACCCAACCCGTCAACGCCCCCGCCGACCCCACCGAAGTTTCCGGCCTGATCGACTCGCTCACCTCCCTCAAATCCACCAATCAAGTCGACGCCTCCACCACCCCTCGCACCGGCCTCGACAAACCCCAGTTCACCGTCGAGCTCACCGCGGCCAACAAAACCACCAAGGTCACCTTCGGCGACAAACTCGCCGTCGGCAACGGCGTCTACACCAAGGTCGACAACAAGCCCGACATCGAAGTTGTCCCCGCCGACGTCCTCGACAAGCTCGATCGCCCCGCCAGCGCCCTCCGCCAGCTCAAGCTCGTCGAAACCCCCAGCAACGACATCAAACAAGTCACCATCACCCGCAAGGACGGCAAGCTCGCCCTCATCAAAATCGACAACGATTGGCAGGTCACCGAGCCGGCTAAGATGCCCGCCGATCCCGCTGCGATGACCGACCTCCTCGGCGCCATCACCAACCTGCGCGCCGCCTCCTTCGTAGACGACCCCGCCGAAAACTCCGACGCCATGGCCCGCTCCGAAGCCCCCGTC
>JBBRIN010000493.1:0-3837 GCA_038221115.1 Tepidisphaerales bacterium | reverse complement strand
GCTATCTTACGCGGGTGGCGTCAATTGAGCAGAACCCCCGCCCTTACCGTCCCCCGCCGCGCCGGAAGCAGGCAGACGACTGAGCCGCGCGCCATCCATCTTGTATTGCGCGGTCGCGTTCACGTCCGGATGATCGAACGGATCGGGCACGGATTCCAGCCAGAGCACCGCAGCGCCCCGTTGGCGGGCTTCCTGAATGCTTTGCAGAAGCGCTTCGTGCAGATCAGGGTAGATCCCGTAAGTCGGCCGTTCCAGGATCAGCAGGGCAGGCTCGCCAAGAAACGCCCGCACGCATTGGGCGCGCTTCAGGTCCGCCGCCTTGGTCGCGACGGGCCGCGTCTCAGGAAGAGAAGGCAGTCCGAAGTGAACCCCAAGCGCGGTCGCCCGTTCGCACAGCTCGCGCTCCGAGCCGCGACAGTGATGCATGTGCGGAAGGATTACATTCTCGTCGACATTCAGGTTGGAAACCCATGCGTGCTTGTCGAACACATGCCCGATCTTCCCGCGATCGCGCGCCGCTCCCCCCGGGAGCCGCCGCGACCAGTCGCGGTCCAGGAAACAAGCCTTGCCCGACTCCGGTTCAATCAGCCCACACGCAATGTCCGGAATCGGCGTGCGAAACCGGATCGGGTCCAGAAGGATCGTCACCAGCTCGCCGGGAGAGAGCGACAAACTGAAATCTTCGAGTGCCGTGTCGTGAGGAGGCAGCTCTGGCAAACCGATGCGCTCCAGCGACAAAATTTCCGTGGGAGTGGACATGGCTGCGTGGGTTGTACGGCAAGCGCTCCTCAAAATCACGAAACGGACGGCGCGTCACAGGTACGACAGAAACGAGGCCGCCGCCGAGATGAAGAACAATGCGAACGAAGATCGTTGCAGCGAACGGGTCGTGGCGACGGGGATCTCCGTGATGGAATTGTTGACCGCAAGCCCTTCCGTGCAGCAGATGGCCGCCGCGCACAGCGCCGGCACGATGGTTTTGATGATGACGAGCACCGCGTCCGAAGTTCGCAGCGATTCGCCGATGTTGATGATGAACTCGCCCGGCGGCATCGCGCGCTGCGAAGTGAAAAAGAGGCTCAGCAGGTAGCCGCTCGTGAGCGAGACGAAGAAGAACAGGATGGTCAGACAAAACACCGAGATGGCAAAGCCGATGACGCGCGGGATGACCAGATAAACGAACGGGTCCAGCCCCATGGCGTCGAGAAGGTGGACTTCGCCGCTGATCTTCATGTTGCCCAGTTCCGCGGCAATCGCGTTGCCCGAGCGGCCGATGACCACGAAATTCGCCAGCAGCGGCCCAAGCTCTCGGATGATCACCGTGACGAGGATCGGGCCGAGCAGCTGAGTTTGTCCGAGCGTGCGCAGCCAGATGCTGGCCTGCACGACGACGGAAACGCCGACCAGCAGTGCGATAAACGAGATGAAGCTGATGGCGTCGACGCCGGAGAAAAGCACCTGCCGGGCGAGCACATTCCGCACCGCCGGAGACCACCGCCGCGGCCGCGCCCCAACCACGACCACCGCCGCGACAACCGCCGCAAGATAGGTGATCTTCCGGACCTGGTTGATGGCGAAGCTGCCGAGTGGTGCCAGCATGAATGGTGCTAGTTGATAGTTATTAGTTGATAGTTGTTAGTGGCGGAGCGCATCGACCCGCTTCTTTTGATCCGGCGTCAGATCCTTCAGGTTTGCTATAAGAATGTCCAGGTCCCTCTGATCCACTTTGTTATCCCCATTGAGATCGCCTTGTTCGCGCCACCACATGCCGGGTTTGTTGTAGTGTTGCTGGAGTATCTGGAAGTCATCCCAGGTCACTTTCCCGTCGAGTGTAATGTCGCCGGGCGGAAGAAGAAGGTCCATGATGGCGTCCCACTTTCGGGAACCCGGCGAGTTGATGTCTTCGAGCAGCCCCCAGCCCCCGCCGATGTGGGAAAAGGCCTGGTACAAGCCGCCGCCGCTGTTGGCGCGCCACACGTCGTGCATGTGGTGATAAAGGGTGAACATGCGCGGGTCATCGTTGGCCGCGACGCGCAGGGGCGCGGGCACGGTGGGGTTCCCGGTGAGGTGTTGGCCGCCCTCATACGTGACCAATCGGAGGTTGTAGCTGTCGGCCGATTTTTTGGCGTCGCGAACCCACGCCGCGAGGGGGCCGGCGGTGAACTGTTCGCAATCGGCAAAAAGTGCGTCGAGGGTCCAGCCGCCGGACGGCGGCTTGCCCAGGTCGTTGCCGACATAGGGCGCGATGGCGAGTTCCTTGAAAAACTGGCTCGGAGCCTGGTTGTGGGATTTAAGATAATTGAGGCCCGTGTCCGACCAGTAGGCGTTCGAGTTCTGTCCGCCATAAACGCCAATCACCCGATCGGCATCCGGGCCGTAGACGCTCTGAAAGATGGACATGACCTGCGCGGCGCGGATGGCGTACTGCTGGGCGGTGCGGCCGAAGTCGTCGCGCGAGGTAATTGCGCTGTTCGCCTTGGCAACCGCCAGCGTGCGGTGGAACTGGTGGAACATGGCGTTCCACACCTCGTTGCTGTACTCGACGCGGAGCTTCAGCCTCGGGTCGAGCGTGTCGTGCGTGAGCCTGGCCAGGTGTTGAACGTAATCGTCCGTGGCCTGGTCGGGGATGTTGATCCACGCGTCGCGCTGCACCTGGTTCGCGCAGTCGATGATGTACTCCCAGGCGATCCCGTGGGTGGTTTGGATCGTGAAGGCCGGAGTGGTGCGATCTTCCCAACGCGCGACCGTGGAATTGTTGGTGCCGACCCAATCCATAAACCGGATGCAGGCGAACGGACGCACGCGGCGGAGGAAATCATCGTTGAAATTCTGCCCGGCGCGCGGCTGACCCGGCGCGAAGCCGGGCGCATACAGATGCAGATCGTGGACGGGGTCGGCCGCGCGCTGGCCTTTAATCTGGATGACGATGATGCCGCCGGTGATGCCATTGGGGTCTTCGTGACGGAGCACCATGTCGGCGGAGTTGGCCTTGCCGTTGCGTTGCACAGGGCCCAGCCTGCCGATGCCGCCGACGACAATCTGCGCGTCGGCGGGACCGGACCAGGTCAGCTTGTATGTGCCGTTCGGGTAATTGACGAGGTAACTCAGAACCCCGGCGTCACCCAGCGGGTTACCGTTTTTGTCGAAGGAAAGGGCGGGGTCAGGATCCTGCGGCTTGGTGTACATGCCCCAGGTGCGGAAGGCGTGGGTGGCGTCGGTCCAGATGTGCGCCGTCGCCCAATCGACATTGCCGTCGAGATTGCACCCGATCGGGTTGGCTGGGACGGCCGGTTGAATGATCGCGGCCGGAGGGGGCAGAGGCATGGATCGATCCTTGATGCTAATGGGTCAGGGCATCGAAATAGAACTTCCAGAGGGCTGCCACTTCCCGAAGCATGAATTTTGGCGTGGCGGCGAGCGGCTCGCGGACGGGAACCGTAAGCACTTCCCAGCCTTCCTGCGCGAACGTCATCTGCACCCGCGGGAGGTGGTAGAAATGGCTGACCGCGAGAATCCGCGGCATCGCGCCGCTGCGGCGGTCTTCTCCCAGCTTCTTGAGAATGGGCCAGGCGTTCACGACGGTGGCGTGGGTGTTGACCCCGGCCGGATCGCTGCGAATGTCTTCGGGCTGCACCGCGGCATTGAGGGCAAGGCGGCGCATCGCTTCCGCCTCCTCCGCGCCGCCGGAAACGATGAGCGCGTGGATAAGTCCCTTTTTATAGAGGTCGATGCCGAGCTCGGTGCGGTCTTTCAGTGCATCGGACGGGGAGCCGTCTGCATAGACGCGCGCGCCAAACACAACGGCGACATCCGCCTTGGGGCGGTAGTCGATGAGCC
>JBBRIN010000492.1:0-3840 GCA_038221115.1 Tepidisphaerales bacterium | reverse complement strand
GGATCGACGCACCTGATCAACTACACTGTGTTGGGCGACTCGGTCAATTTGGGCAGCCGGCTCGAGGGGGCGAACAAGTTGTACGGGACGCGGGTCATGGTGTCGGAAACCACGGCGAAGTTGGTAAAGGGCCGTTTTGTGCTGCGCCAACTCGATGTCCTGCGCGTGAAGGGAAAACTTCAGCCGATGCCGGTCTTTGAGCTAATGGCGGAGGGCGCGGCTAACGAGGCGACCGCCCGCCGTGTCGAGCGGTATGAGGCCGCCTTTGCCCACTACCAGGCGATGCGCTGGAACGAAGCCGAGCGAATTCTCATTGAGCTATTGGCCGAATTCCCGGATGATGGCCCGGCCAAGACGTTGATGAAGCGGATCGCGCAGTTTCGTCTGGATGCGCCGCCGGTGATGTGGGATGGCGTGTATGTGGCGAAGGACAAATAGGGGGAGTGAACGACGAATGACGAAATTCGAATGACCAAACAGGCTCACCATACGAGGGGAACGAAAATGAATCGCATGTGCGCATTGGCGTTGCTATTGGTGGGGGCGCTCGCATGGCCCGCATTCGGCGAGGATAATTGGCTCAGGCGCAGCGCCGAGGCGCGCTCAGATCCGAGCGCCGCGGGCGACGTCGTCGTGAAGGTGACAAAGGGCGACCGTGTTCAGGTGCTGGAGAAAAACGGCGCGTGGGTGAAAGTGGACGTCAAGGGCCAGCAAGGATGGCTGGCCGCCGACTCCTTGAGCGGCCGCGAAGTAAAGCCCGATGTACGCATCGCCGGCATGGGGTCCAGCGCCGAATCGTCCAGCGGCGCGGCGGCAAAGGGATTGCAGGACATGACCATCAACTATGCCGCGCGCCGACGCCTGAGCACCCGCGGCGTCGATGAGATGGTGGACATCCGCAAATCCATCAAAAGCCAGATGCTCAAGGATTTCGTGGCGGAGGGGAATATCCAGCCGCCACGCAGGCGAACGGCATCGCCCGCGGCGGGGGAGAAATGACGGCGCCCGTTCATTTGGACCGTGAAAAGGGCAAACAAAGACGCGGAGGATTCATGGGTTGCACGTTTAACAAATTGACATTTCTCACCACCATCGCCCTGGCGGCGACGGTGCCGTTCAACATGGGTGGGTGCGCCGACACCGCCAGCCAATTCGGAGGCGCGATCGGCGGCCAGCAGGGCGCGGTCATCGGTCGATCCCTCGGCGGCGCCGGCGAGGCGGCTTCGCTGAGCCAGAAAGACGAGCAGGCTATGGGCGAATCGGTCGCCGCCGCCGTCACAACGCAATACCCGGTCGTAAAAGACGCGAAGCTGAACCAATACGTCGCGCTGGTCGGGCTGACGCTCGCGAACGCGTCGAAGCGCCCGGATGGCAACTGGCTATTCGCCGTCGTGGATTCGAACGAGGTGAACGCGTTCTCAGGCCCCGATGGCTATATCATGATCACCCGCGGCGCGCTCAAGGAGATGCGCGACGAGGCCGAGCTGGCCGGCGTGCTCGCTCACGAGATTTCCCACGTCCTCGACGAGCACGGCCTCAAAGCCGCCAAGCAGGCCGGCATCACCAGCTCCCTGGCCAACCTCTCCAACCTCGACCAGCGCTCCAACGCCTTCGGCGAGCTGGCCAGCGGACTGGCCGACACCGTGCTGAACAAGGGCTACGGCCGCCAGCAGGAAGATGAGGCCGACGCCGACGCCGTGAAGCTGATGATCTCCACGGGATATGACCCGAACAGCTATCTGCACTTCATCGAGCGGATCGCCAAATCGCAGGGCAGTGCGCGAGGCGCGAGTGTCCTGATGAAGACGCACCCCGGTGCGGCAGAGCGGGCGGACAAGATTCGCAAGCGCATTTCCGAGTTGGCCCCGGCGAAGCAGGGGGCGGTATTGCGGGAGCGCTTTGCCAAAATGACCGCGGGGAAATAAAGGGGATCAATGACGAATGACGAATGACGAAGCACGAATGACGAATCAATAACGAATGACGAAATTCGAATGAAGCACCAGGAGGCTTTGCTCATTCGGCCATTCGAGATTCGTCATTGATTCGTGAATTCGAATTTCGTCATTCGTCATTCCCCCGTTTCCCCAAACAGCGCTTCCACGAACCGCTTCGGATCAAACGTCTCAATATCCTGCGGCGTCTCCCCAATCCCAATGAATTTCACCGGAATCTTCAACTGATCGCGGATCGCCATCACCATGCCCCCCTTGGCGGTCCCGTCCAGCTTCGCGAGTAAGATGCCGGTAATCCCAATGGCTTGACCAAAATTCCTCGCCTGCAGCACCGCGTTCTGCCCGGTCGTCGCATCGAGCACCAGGATCGACTCGTGCGGCGCGCCAGGAATGCGCTTGGCAACCACATCCCGAATCTTCGTCAACTCGCGCATCAAATGGTCCTGCGTGTGCAACCGCCCCGCGGTGTCCACGATGAGCACATCTGCGCCGCGCGTCTTCGCGGCCTCGCAGGCATCGTACGCCACCGCGGCAGGATCAGACCCCATCTTGTGCTTCACGATCTCCACGCCGATGCGCTCCGCCCAGATGGTCAGTTGATCCACGGCGGCAGCGCGGAAGGTGTCGGATGCGCACACGATCACCTTCTTGCCCATCTCGTTTTTCAACAGCCAGGCTATCTTGGCGATGCTCGTGGTTTTCCCCGCGCCGTTGATGCCGGCGACCAGGATGACGGTCGGGCCGGTCGAAGTGAACTTAAGTTCGCGCTCAGAGGCGGGCTCCCACCCCGAAAGCAACTGGTCCTTGATGATGTTCAGACAGTCGGTGGCGTTCTTAATCCGGCCGAGTCGCCAGCGCTCGCGAATCTCCGTCATGATCTTGTCAACATTGACGGCCCCCATGTCCGCCTGGAGCAGCTTTTCCTCGAGCTCGGTGAGAAGCGTCTGATCGATCTGCCGGCCGGGGATGAAGAGCGTGCGAACGTCGGTGTTGAGCACCTGCGCCGTCTTGCGGGCCGCGCCTTTGAGCTTGTCGATTGTTTTAGAAAAGAAGCCCATGGGGGAGGGTTCGGGGTTCAGGGTTCAGAAAGAGGCGGCGAAGGCGGCGTTTCAAGGGCGGTGGATTTTTCTTCATCTGAACCCTGAACCCCGAACCCCGAACCCTCCGTCAATGCGTTCTTCTCCCGCAGCACGGCATCAAGGACGCCATTCACAAACGAGGCGCTCTGTTCCGTCGAGAAGTGTTTGGCCAGCTCAATCGCTTCGTCGAGCACCACCTTCGGCGGCGTTTGCGTGTGGGTAAGCTCCCAAACGGCAAGCCGAAGAACGTTCCGATCCACACCCGGCTGGCGGCGGGGGGGCCACTGCGGCGCGAGCCGCTCCACCCACGCATCCGCAACAGGCCGTTGCTCCCACGCGCCGGCGGCCCATTGCAGCGCTTGTTGCCGCACATCCGGCTCGGGCGCGCCATCCGTCACCAATTGCCGCGCCAATTCGGCGTCCGCGTCGTTGTGCGCGTCCCAGACGAACAGCACTTGCATGGCAAGCTCACGAATCTTCCGCTTTTTCAACATCGTCCTTCAGTATAAGCCGCACGGCGGTCGTGGCAACGTGACTGCTCTGTGCCTCTGTGTCTCTCTGGCACATTTGTCCTCTTCAAGTTAGCGCGGCATCAATCTCATGGCGACGCCGTTGCGCGGACGGAGCGTAATGGTGGCACTCAGCTGTAATTCGCCGGAATTGATCAGCTGTGCGCTCCAGCGCTGGGCCAACGTGGCAAGCAGCAGGGTCGCTTCCAGCCACGCGAACGATTCGCCAATGCACGCGCGCGAGCCGCCGCCAAACGGGTAATAAGCGTAGCGCGGCCGCTCGGGCGCATCGCTGAG
>JBBRIN010000491.1:0-3844 GCA_038221115.1 Tepidisphaerales bacterium | reverse complement strand
TACCGGGGTTCGCCGAGGAGGCCGCGATCGTCCGCGAAACCTTCGATTTGCATTTCCGCAAGGGCTGGGGCGGGAAACGGATCGCCGATCTCCTCAACCGGCGCGGCGTTCGCTCGCCGCAAGGCAAGCAATGGAGTCAGCATCAAGTCGAGGTCATCTACGAGCAGGAAGTTTACACCGGGCGCTCGGTCGGCAACCGAACCAGCAGCGCGATCTACCATGAGCGCAAGGCCAGCGCCCCCAAGCGTGTCATACTGGACGCGGCGATTCAAGCGACGGCCGTGAATATTCCCGTGCGCCAGCGGCCAATATCCGAATGGTTCGTGCAGGATCAGCCGCGAATGGAAAACTTTCTCGACCCTGAGTTGCGTAAGTTGGCCATGGCCGAACATGAACGGCTATGGGCGCGGCGCGGGGACATTGACCGCGAGAAGAAGTCCAAAAGCCGTCATCAAGCGAGCGACTATCTGCTCAGCGGCATTCTGCATGCCAAGCAAGATGGTGAGTCGCTCGTCGGCGCTCTCTGCGGGCGCGTCGGGAAGAAGGTTCGCTATTACCGCCATCGGCGAGGAAACCGTGATTACATCAAGGGCGGAATCTACAGCCGCATGGTGCAGGCCAAGCCGTTGGAGGATGCTGTCGTCAAGTTGGTCAGCGAATTGCTCATGACCGATGTAGGCCTGCGCGACCGAATCATGACGGCCATCAAAGCCGAGTCGGCCCGCGCCGTCGATGGTGAACCATTGGCCGAACTTCAGCAACGGCGCGAGCAAGTGAAGCGGCGGACGATCCTGATTGTCTCGAAGTTGGATGATGAGACCCTCGCCGACGCCAAGCCGGAGTTGGATCGGCTCAAGATCGAGCGGCGGTCGCTCGACGAGCAGATCGCCGCCGCCGAATCGGCGAATGCGATGCGGATGATCGACCCCGGCGCGGTGGCGGATGCGGTCTTGGCTCAACTGCGCCAGATGGCTCAGAACGTAGGGCAAATGCCGATCTTTGCGTTGCGCCAGCTCATCGCAGCCGTCGTCGGCAGCGTCGTCATCGACATGGAGACCAAGGCGGTGGAAGTGCAAATGATGGTTCCCCTCGACGAAAATTTTTTGGGGGGACATGTCGAAGGAAAAGCGATGCGTCTCGTAGGAACGTCAGCGTCATCAACTTCCGACGAGACGCATCCGATCATTCGCGTCGAATTGGGCATTTCGACTGCGGAGAGCGCCGCGTGGGCGGCCGGCCGTGTTACGACTGCCGGCGGGCGGCATAGCGCCGACCAGGGTGTTGCTCGACCAGAGCCGCAAACGCCTTAATTGGATCGACACCGCAGCCACCCAGGACCCTTGGTTTCTTCCGACCGGAAACCTTCTCGAAGAGCACCCAGTTCCGTCCACCGGTGCCGTCGATCAAATATCTTTTATTGATCGTGACTACCATGACTATCTTGATGCCTGCTTGACTGCGCGGAACTCCGAATGAACCAGCCGGAAGCA
This sequence comes from Tepidisphaerales bacterium, assembly GCA_038221115.1. Classification (GTDB taxonomy): domain Bacteria; phylum Planctomycetota; class Phycisphaerae; order Tepidisphaerales; family Tepidisphaeraceae; genus JANXVV01. The sequence continues at coordinate 2,354 of JBBRIN010000491.1, read as the reverse complement.
GATCATTTCGTCCGAATCGGGACGGACCAATGAAGAGGCACGGTTACCCTCGCTCAAGCGGTCGTTGGGATACCGTCGCAGCGCCACCGCGCCGTGAGTAGAACAAGAATCACCACGGCAAGAAAGCACCCCCACTCGGCTGGATTTCGCCGCCGCATCACTTCGGCCACCCCTGCGCTAGCCTGCGACGTCCTCAGATGGCCCTCGGCAGCGCACATCCGCTGTTGACGACCGCCAACTTAGACCTCATGTCTTGCACTGACTCGCGTAGCTGCGGAGGAGGGCGAGTATTTTTTCCGCCGCCGCGCGCTCTGCCTTATCCCTCCCAAAGTCCGGAGGCGCTAGAAGCTCAGGGGGCAAGCTTGGTTGGTCGTGGTGCACGGCATTGATTGGCAGCCCGAGACGGTCGAGGTCTGCTCTGCTGATGGAAAGGGGGATGAAAGGTTGTCCGGGCCCGACCTGGATGCTACTGATGGCAATACGATCGCCACGCGGGCCGCCACTCACGGAAAGCGACTTAATTGGGAATCCATTCGACTTGCCCGAAGTGTCGACTCTCAACTCCAACAGGGCGAGAGTTCCTTCGCTGCTGATGACCAGGGTTTGGGTCTTGGGGTTGACCTCCAATCCCGAAATACTCCTGGTCAGTGTGCGGAAGACGCCGTTGACGTCGAGTACCACGTTTGAACGGCCAGGGGCCGCGTCGTAACGGCACTTCCATTCGATGAACGGTGCTTCGTGAGCGGGCTTAAGCTGAACCCCCACGCTTCCCCCTTCCAGCACGGCCAGGTGACCGGCGCGCTCTTGCCAGACAATCAGTTGATCGTTCGCGTAGCAGACCGGTAGCGAGTCGGGCGACAGCACGAGAATGGCGACTTGGTTTCCGGCACATTCAATCTGATATGCCGAGTCGTGACGCTTTCCCGCTTGGTCGAGGTAACCTGCAACGACGAGGGCACGGAATTCTCGCTTGCGCGCTGCGGACGTCGCCAGCTCACAGTCCGGGTGACTGAAGAGCGTCGTAAGCGTCTCAATGAGATGACGGTGCGGGTTCTCGATTCCCTTGCCGGCGTTCAGTGCCTTCATAGAAACCTCGCGTTCAGCGGAGAGGCACTCCTCAAGCTCAGCGTCCACCCGGCGCAGCCTTGGGGAGGGCGGTTGAGCCGGTTCCAGTCGGGCGGCTTGACTTGGTCGCATCGGACAGCGCTCGGGTGGCCGCGAGCAATGCCGGGCGAGGCAACGGGGGTGCCGGCGTGACGTACCCTTCCCAACCGCCCCCCAACGCCTTGTATAGTCCGATGAACTGGTTGGCGACCGACTGTTGCGCCAAGGCATATTGGTCTTCGAGGTTGAACAGTTCGCGCTGGGCGTCCAGGACGTTGAGGAAGTCGGTGAGGCCGTTGTCGTAGCGTTCGGTCGCCAGTTGGACGGAGGTGCGGCTGGCGGCAACCGCTTCGGCCAGGCACGTCATTTGATCCTGAACCGCGCCGTATTCGGCGATGGCGTCGTTCACCTCGCGCACGGCGTCGGCGATGGTGCGCTGATACGTGATGAGCTGCTGCTCGGCGCGAAAGCCCTGTGCAAGTCGCACGGCGTCGAGGCGGCCGAAGTCGAGCAGCGGCCAGTAGATTGACGTGCCGATGGAATCGATCTGCTTGAAGAGGGTCGGAGTTTGGCCGAGGCCCTGGCCCTGATATCCGTAGCTGCCGGTGAGCGTGACGCGGGGAAACAGGTCGGCGGTGGCGACGCCGACGCGAGAGGTGGCGGCAGCAAGTTGGCGCTCGGCGCGGCGGACGTCGGGGCGACGGCGCAGCAGGTCCACGGGCATGCCCGGCGCGACGCCGGGCGGTGCCGCGGGCAGAGCGGCGGGCTGCTCCAACTCGTCGCGGAGGGATTCGGGGAAGCGGCCGAGCAGCACGGCGATGCGCCGCTCCGCGGAGGCGATCGATGATTCGAGCGGCGCGACGCGCGACTGGGCGGCCGCAAGCTGACGCTGGGCGAGCGACACGTCGAGGCGGTTGCCGATCTCCCGCTGCAGCCGCGTTCGGACGAGGTCGAGGGTGCGCTGCTGCGTGGCAACGTATTGCCGGGCGATCTGCAGTCGCAGTTGCAACGTGCGGACGTTCACGTACTCGCGTGCGACGTTGCCGACCAAGCTGACGAGCACCTCGTTGCGGGCCTCGAAGGCCGCTTGCATCTCAGCGCCGGCGGCGTCGGTGAGCGAGCCGTAACGGTCGAAGAGGTCGATCTCCCAACCGGCGTCGAAGCCGAAGGCGTGGGTGATTTCTTTTCGGCCCGAGGTATTGAGGCCAGCGTCGATGGGTGACGTGATGCGCCCAGCGACGGACTTGTTG
>JBBRIN010000490.1:0-3850 GCA_038221115.1 Tepidisphaerales bacterium | reverse complement strand
GTATTGAAGCCGAAGCTCGTAGGGGTCGCGAACCTTGTCGATCAGATCGGTCGCGTCTTCGTTGGTGATCGCCAGGACCTGCAACCGCGACAGCGCGGCGTTGGTCAGTTCCAGACGAGCGAGTTCCTCTTCCTTTTCTTCGATGTCATCCCCTTGCAGGCCCAGGGCGCGGATGACCAGCGGAAGGGTCAGACCTTGGCCGACCAGCGTGACCAGGATGACGCCGAACGTCAGGAAGAGGATGAGGTTTCGCTCGGCCGGCCAGGTGGGATTGGCGACTGTCCCCGGCAAAGGCAGCGCCAGGGCCGCCGCCAGGGAGACAATGCCGCGCAGCCCGACCCAGGAGACCAGGAAGATAGCGCGGGGGTTGGGGCTGGGGTCTCGTCGACCGATCGCGGGAATCAGCCGAGGGATGTAGGCCGCCGGGAAAACCCAGGCGATGCGCACCACGATCGCCGTCACACTGATCACCAAGGCATAGCCCAGCAGCATGCCCCAGCTCAGGGTTCCCAGCCCCTCGATCACGGGCGGCAGTTGCAGGCCGATGAGGATGAAGACCAGGCCATTGAGGAGGAAGACGAGCGTATCCCAGACGGCGTAAAGCCGAAGGCGGGTGGTGGAGCTGGTGATCTGCGGGATCCGTCGGCCCATGAAAAGCCCCGCCGTCACCGCCGACAAAACGCCGGAGACATGGAGCCATTCCGCCGGCAGATACGCGATGTAGGGAATGAGCAAGGCGGCGATTCCTTCGATCGCCGAGTCGCGAAGCCGGGGACGAATCCAGGCGGAGATCCACCCGACGGCGTATCCGACGGCGATCCCGCCGGCCGAGGCGACGACAAATTCGATCGCCGCCCGCCCGAGCGAGAAGCTCGCCGCCCCTTCGGCCGACCCTGCCAATACCGCCGCCACGGCGAAGCGATAGGCGATCAGCGCGCTGGCGTCATTGACCAGCGATTCGCCTTCCAGCACGGTCACGACGCGCTTGGGAACGCGAAGGCGTTGGGTAATCGCGGTCGCCGCGATCGCGTCAGGCGGGCTGATGATCGCCCCGAGCAAAAACGACGCTGGCCAGCTCATGCCGACGACAAAATGCGCCACCCACGCCACCGCGCAGGTGGTGAAGAGGACCAGCCCGATGGCGAGCATCGAGATCGGCCGAATGTTGCTCCAGAAATCCCGCCAACTGGTGAGCAATCCTGAGTAATAAAGCAGCGGCGGCAGAAAGAGGATAAACACGAAGTCAGGCGGAAGCCGAACCTGCGGCAACCCCGGGATGAAGCTGATCCCCAGCCCCGCGAGTGTCAGGAAAATGGGATAAGGCACCTTCACCCGAGACGCCAGCCACGCCAACGCCACGACGAGGACGAGCAAGCCCAGGATCAGTTCGATGGGGGACAGATGCATAGGCGCGAAACGAGGTACGAAGCTCGGTTTGGAACGTTCGTTCGAGTTGTACCGCAAACGCGAGGGAGAGTCGCGGGGCGTCTTCTCGTTCGGGCTTACCGCGAAGGCACGAAGGACGCGAAGGGGCACGAAGGGAAAGCCTTGGAATTGGTGGCGATCATCCGAGCATCAACGTCGCAGCCGATGAGAGGTCCTGCGGAGTACCTCAGGATGACCCCACGGCGCTGGCGATCGGTAGGCCGAAGAAGGGGTAACGTCTTGGTGCGCGGCCAAATGCTTTGTGACACCCTAGACTGCGCCAATTCGTGCCGGAACGTGAGCCTTCAACTTCGGCCCCAAATACTCCGCCGTGAAACTCCCCTTCGCCTTGGCGACCTGTTCCGGCGTTCCCTCGGCGATGAGCCTGCCGCCGCCGTCCCCGCCTTCGGGGCCCATGTCGATGATCCAGTCGGCGCACTTGATCACATCCAGATTGTGCTCGATCACCAGGACCGTATTGCCCAAGTCCGCCAGGCGATTCAGCACGTTGAGCAGGTTCTGAATGTCGGCAAAGTGCAGGCCCGTCGTGGGTTCGTCGAGGACGTAGAGGGTGTGGCCGGTGGGGTTTTTGCCGAGTTCGCTGGCGAGTTTCACGCGCTGGGCTTCGCCGCCCGAAAGCTGGGTGCTGGGCTGGCCTAGTTTGACGTAGGTCAGGCCGACTTCGTTCAGCGCCTTGAGCATGCGGTAGATGCCGGGGACGTTTTCAAAGAATCCGATCGCTTCTTCGCACGTCATGTTCAGCACCTCGGCGATGGTCTTGCCGCGGTAGTGAATCTGCAGCGTCTCCGCGTTGTACCTGGACCCGTGGCAGACTTCGCAGTTCACATAGACATCGGGGAGAAAGTGCATCTCGATGCACTTGGTCCCCTGGCCCTGGCAGCTTTCGCATCGGCCGCCTTTGACATTGAAGCTAAACCTGCCGGCCTGGTAGCCTCGAAGTTTGGCTTCGCGCGTGAGGGTGAAGACTTTGCGGATTTCGTCGAAGACGCCGGTGTAGGTCGCGGAATTGCTTCTAGGCGTTCGGCCGATGGGGCTTTGGTCGATTTCGATGACTTTGTCGATCTTGCTAACGCCGTTAAGGGTTTTGAACTCCGCCGCCTTGAGCTTGGAGGCGTAGAGTTTTCGCTTGAGCGCGGGAAGCAGGGTCTGGTTGACGAGCGTGCTCTTGCCCGAACCGGAAACACCTGTGACGCAGACCAGGCCGCCGAGCGGAATGCGGACATCGACCTCTTTGAGGTTGTTCCCGCGGCAGCCTTTGATTTCCAGACACGCTTTGTCGGGGTCGACGGGCCGACGGTTCTCGGGAACGGCGATCTGCAGCTCGCCGATGAGGTACTTGATCGTCGTGCTGTGCGACTGCGACAGGACGGCGGGCATCGGCCCTTCGGCGACCAGGTTACCGCCATGAAGCCCCGCGCCGGGGCCGATGTCGATCAGGTAATCGGCCGCCCGAATGCAATCTTCGTCATGCTCGACCATGAGCACGGTGTTGCCCAGATCGCGCAGGCGGAGGAGCGTGCGGATGAGGCGGGTGTTGTCGCGTTGATGCAGGCCGATGGTCGGCTCGTCCAGCACATAGCAGACGCCGACCAGACCGGAACCGACCTGGGTCGCCAGTCGGATGCGCTGTGCTTCGCCGCCGGAAAGAGAGCCGGTTTTGCGGTCCAGTGAGAGGTAGCCGAGGCCGACATCGACCATGAATCCGAGCCGAGCCGCGATTTCGCGCATGATCGGCTCAGCAATCTTTTCGCCTTCCTCAGAGAGCTTGAGGTTTTCGAAGAATCGTTTGGCGCGTTCGACAGTCAGGGTGGCGACGTCGTTGATGCTGTAGCCGGGAAGAACCGGGGCGGGCGTAGTGCTTGGTACGGAGTGCTTGGTGCTTAGAGGGGAGGTTAAATCTGAGATTTCAGATTGAGAATCTGAGTCTTCCGCGTCCGGATTTCCTTTCTTCGCCTTGGTCGATTTTCCCTTGGCTTTCTTTTCCTTCACGGCGGACTTACTCGCCGACTTCTTCTTCGCCTTAGGATCAACCGTCACGAGCATGGCGGCGTCGCTCGCTGCTTCCGGCGCCGATGCGATATCGCTCGGTTCGGGAACTACCACGGCTGCCGGCACTGCCGCCGCCGGGCGGTCGTCCAATGGCGTTGTTGTGTGGATGCGCACCGAGAGCGCTTCCTGCTTCAGTCGTTTGCCGCCGCAGGCAGGGCAGGCTTGTTCGCTCATGTAGCCGTGCAGGCGGTGTTTGACCCACTCGCTTTCGGTGGTTTCAAATCTTCGTTGTAGATTCGGGATGACGCCTTCAAAATCGATGCCGGTGCCCTGGTCGCCTTTGGCTTGGGTACCGAACATGAGGACGTCGCGGGCCTTTTTCGGGAAGTCTTTGTAGGGGCCGCTGTAACTGATG
>JBBRIN010000489.1:0-3857 GCA_038221115.1 Tepidisphaerales bacterium | reverse complement strand
CCTTGCTCGGCACCAATCGGCTCACCGTCAATAGCCTCAGCGTCCCATCCGCCGACGGCATCCGGTGCGGCGGCGGCGTCCACTTGCGCACATCCACCGCCACCCGGCACAAACCGTAAGTCGACCGCTCGATGTCCCGGTACTCCCGCTCCATCTGATCGATCATCCATTCCGTGCAGAATGTCGTGAACCGCGCCTCGCGAAACTTCTCCCGCATCGCCCCGCCCCACCACTCCAGGTTCGCGTTCACCATCTGCGAAAACGGCACCCCCGTCAGCCGCTTCACCATCATGCACAGGATCGTCGAGCTCGCCGGCACATGACTGTGCAAATGACTGATCCGGCTCCGACGCACTTCGTTCGCCAGAAAACACGCCGGCACCACCAGCGGCAGCAACGTGACAAACGCCGGCTTCGCATCAATGGGCAGCGTGAACGCCAGGTACACGCAGCGCGCGAACCCCATCGGGCTGCGCACCATGTTGCTCAGCACAACCCAGATCACCCTCAGGATGTTCATCGGCCACAAGTACGTCGTCTCCCCCGCCGCCTCGCTCGCGAAAGCGTGCCGCGCTTTATCGCGCTCCGAAGCCCGGCGCGTCGCGAACAGACGCACTGGCGCCCCCATCTCGCGCATATGGCAGATCTCGCGCCAGATCCACAGGTGCGTCTGGCCCGGCCATTCGGGTATCACATAACCAATTCGATCGCCGGCCTTCATTTGTGCTCGACCATCCCACCGCCCGCCTCCTTGCTGGCAGCTTTGAACAACAAAGTCACCCACAGAGTTGGCCCCGCGTCGGCCGCTTCCCGAGCTTCGGCCCTTCGCGAGGCGTAAATAATCTACAACAACTCCCGCAGCGGGCAAGCGAAAACGAGCCTCGTTTCTCGCATGCCCTTGTCCATAGGCGACTTAGTCGTATCCCCCCGGCCGGTCTATCACCTGCAAGGCTCGTAAGATAGTCTATCGGCTAACGGTGAACTCATCGGAGCAGGATCCGCTTCCTCCTGGATTGCCCACATCGACTGACTTCAATCACTCGCCCATGAACGTCACCAACCCCAGTACCGGACAGGTCATCGCCGCTTTCTCCGAACACTCCCCCTCCGAGGTGGAAGTTCGCGTCGCCCAAGCTCGCAAAGGCTATGAGAGATGGCGTGCCGCACCCGTCAGCCAAAGGTCAGACGCCTTCCGACGCCTGGCAGACACACTGACCCTACGCAAAGCTCAGTTATCGACCCTGATGACCCGCGAAATGGGCAAGCTCATCTCCGCCGGCGAGGCCGAGATCGACAAATGCGCCGCCGCCTGCCAGTTCTTCGCCCATCACGCCCCCCAATGGCTCACACCCCAACCCATATCATCCGACGCCGCCAACAGCTACGTCCGTTTCGACCCCCTCGGCCCGGTCCTCGCGATCATGCCCTGGAACTTCCCCTTCTGGCAGCTCTTCCGTTTTGCCGCCCCCGCGCTCATGGCTGGTAACACCGCCGTTCTCAAACACGCCCCCAACGTCCCCGGCTGCGCCGATGCCATCGAACAAGCTTTTCACGACGCCGGCTTCCCTGACGGCGTCCTTGTCAATATCCGCGTCAGCAACGACCGCGCCGAAGCCCTCGTCCGCCACGACGCCATCGCCGCCGTCACCCTCACCGGCTCCGAGCGCGCCGGCAAGGCCGTCGCAACCGCCGCCGCCGCCGTCCTCAAAAAATCCGTACTGGAACTCGGCGGCTCCGACCCCTTCATCGTCCTCCCCGACGCCGACCTCCCACTCACCGCCCAGGCCGCCGTCGACGCCCGCTGCCTCAACGCCGGCCAAAGCTGCATCGCCGCCAAGCGCTTTATCATCGTCGGCAACCCCGACGCCTTCGCCCAATCCATGGCCGCCATCATGGAAAGACTCCGCATCGGCGACCCCGCCGACCCCGCCACCCAGCTTGGCCCCCTCGCTCGACTCGACCTCCTCGAACACCTTCACGATCAGGTCCAGCGCTCCATCGCCGCCGGAGCGCGCCTGGCCACCGGCGGAAGCCGCCTCCCCCGCCCCGGCTACTTCTATCAACCCACCATCCTCTCCGACGTCACCCCCGGCATGCCCGCCTTCGACGAAGAAACCTTCGGCCCCGTCGCCGCCGTCATCCGCGCCACCGACATCGACCACGCCGTCGAGCTGGCCAACCACTCCCGCTACGGCCTCGGATCCAGCATCTGGACCACCAACCCCGCCGCCGCCCAAGCCCTCGCCCCGCGCCTCGAAACCGGCAACGTCTTCATCAACGGCCTCGTCAAATCCGACCCAAGACTCCCCTTCGGCGGCATCAAAAACAGCGGCTGGGGCCGAGAACTCTCCTCCTTCGGCATCCACGAATTCACCAACATCAAAACCGTGTGGATCGCCAAGAATATAAACCATTGACTAGCCACCGCGCCTCTGGTCCCCTCCTCCGGTACTCCGGGGGAGGGGTAGGGTGGGGGTTTCACATGTAAGCTATACTTCTTCAATCCCATGCTCCTCTTCCACGCCGTCGGCGACTGGTCCCCCGCCCAACTCCACGTCTCTCAAACCCCCAGCACCCGCCTCATCGTCCCCGAGGTCGAACGCCTCATCGACGAAACCTGGCAACGCATCTCCGCCATCCCCGGCAAGCACCTCTTCGACGGCCCCGTCTGCCGCCTCGAATCCTGGTCCGTCGCGCCCAATCGTCTCGCCCTCTTTCTTTCGGAAACCAGCTACAAGCCCTTCCTCGGCACCAATCTCCACAACCCCGGCCTCGCCGACCGTTACGGCCGCAACGTCCTCGCCAACCCGGTTGGCGTCAGCCCCGTCATCGAAACCGCCGACGCCCGCCTCGTCTTCGGCCGCCGCAACGCCTCCGTTGCCTACTACCCCCAGAAGATCCACCCTTTTGCCGGCGCCCTCGAACCAAAAGACGCCGCCGACGTCTTCGCCGCCATCCATCGCGAGCTCGCCGAGGAGCTCTCCTTCACCCCAACCGACATCGCCGACATCCGCTGCACCGGCATCGCCGAGGACATCAGCATCAAACAACCGGAGCTCATCTTCCGCGCCGTCACCACCCGCACGCTCGCGCAACTCCAGGCCACGATCGACCGCACCGAGCACCATGAGAGCTTTTCGCTACCGGCGACCCATGAAGGAGTCGACAAGGCGCTGAAGTGCGTTCGCTCGGAGATGACGCCTGTGGCGATGGCTTCCTTGCTGCTATGGGGACGGGTGAGATTTGGTGTGCAGTGGTTTGACGCGCGGACCCGTGGGCATGCATACCCACCCTGATCCTCAAGTGCACCGTCATGCTGCCGGATCGCGAGCGGAAACTTAGCTGAATCGACAAAATCGAAGATTCCAAAGCAGGTTTTTACCAACGGCGGTTAGAGGTAACCATTTGTTATAGACTTAAAACTCAGATTTCACTTGTAATGTTATCGCTCTCGTCGTATTGTCCGCTCCGGACTGAGGACGTCCTTGGTCCTCCACATATCTCTTCTTTTATAGTAGCGACGTTTCCATGTCTTTCGGCCAGTCACGCGCGTCATTGGGGATGCTCGAGTTGTTAGAGCAGCGGACGCTCTTCAGCGTCCAGTATGCCGTCTCCATAGACGGACCGGGCGATCAGAACTCAGAGACGTTTCTATACGTCGCCGACACGTCAGAATCTCAGCTCAGCGGTCCGAACAACATCGCCGGTGCCGTACAATTAGAGCACGTTTCACGGTGATGTATCGCTATAGCCGCAATGCTCGAAGTAGCCTTCGCAGTCATCGAGGGTGATCGCGTGCAGCGCGTCCCTTACGCCGTCAACCACTCCATCAAAGGTGCGGGCGGCCGCTTTTTTCA
>JBBRIN010000488.1:0-3863 GCA_038221115.1 Tepidisphaerales bacterium | reverse complement strand
GACTTGGCCGAGCGCCATCAAGCGCTCGACGAACTGGCCGCCGCCGGAGTGGCCGAGGAGGTAGTAGGGCATTTCTTCGCGGTTTTCGCGGCGCTTCAGATCCGCGATCAATTTGGGAATGAGGGAGAAGGTCCACTTCTCCCGCGGCAGCAGCTTGCCGCCGGACATGACGTTGCCGTGGTTGTAGGCGCTGCCGGGGAATTGCTTTTCGTCGAAGAAGGGGGCGATGATGATTGCGCCGGATTGATCGGCGAGCTTTTGGGAATTGTCGCGATAGACGGCGGGGTCTCGGGAGTGGCCGTGGAAGACGAGGATCATTGGCGATGTGACGGGGTCATACGTTGGCGGACGGTAGGTGAAGAGTTGAAGATGGAAGCAATCGATCGCGGCGATCGTTTCTCCCTTGCCGGCGGCAATCGGAGGGTCTGACGGCGAAGCCGGGGTCGGCGCGGCATAGGCAACAGCGACGAGCAGGGGAATGAATAGGCGCATGCGTGGACCTCATCGGCCGATTCTACGCCCGCGCTATTTCCCCGCCACCCTGCATCGCCCCCAAAGCCAGATCAGAAGCACACCCGCCGCCCCCAGTGCGGCGATCCTCAGTCCGGTAAACGCGCCCCACCCGGGCAACTCGACCACCGAGGGATGCAGCACAAGCAGCGCCGCCACGATCCACGTCAGGATGGCGGCGATCAAAAACCTCGCGCGGCGTTCGTTTGGGCGTTCCGTGCTCTGAGTCATACAGCCGCTCCAAGCGTCCAGCGTATCAGATCGCCGAACGCCGCCAAGAGGAAATCTGCGTGGCCGACATCGTCCGAGAATCGCCGTGGAAACATCATCGCAACACCCTCCCCCCGATCAATCGATCGGCTCGACGGCCGCGTGGCGTAACTTCATGGCGCACGCGCATCCGGTTTTACCGGGTGCCGCGGATGCCGTAATCTTTTGACATGAGCATGACGAGCCTCACCCACGATCTGCACTACGCCATCGAAATCGCCCGCGGCGCCGGCCGCATCCCGCTCGACCATTTCGGCAAGGTCGCGCGTCAGACCAAGACCCACGCCGCCACCACCGACGAAGCGGTGACCGAGGCCGACCGCGCCACCCAACGCTACATTGTCGCCGAGCTGCGCAAGCGATTCCCCGACGACGGGATCATCGGCGAAGAAAACGACGTCGGCGACGCCATCACCAACGAGCGGGGCGCGCGCGGCCAGCGCGTGTGGGTCATCGATCCCATCGACGGCACCAACAACTTCGTCGCCGGCTTCCCCAACTTCGCGGTCTGCATCGGGCTGCTCGACGCTGGTCTGCCCGTGCTCGGCGTTGTCTTTGACGTTTGCCGCGACCTGATGTACGCCGCCGCCAAAGGCCAGGGCTGCTGGGTGAACAACCGCCCGATCGCGTGCCTGCACACGCCGCTGAATGACAGCTCGCTTCTGATGATGACCAGCAACTGCACCGACGCGCGAGGCCGCGCGCCCGCCTATGCCGTCCGCTGGATCAGCCAGACGACCTGGAAGCTGCGGATGATCGGCTCGGCGGCGCTGGAAGCCGCGCAGGTCGCCGCCGGGATCGCCCACGGCGCCATCACCGTCAACGGAAAGCTCTGGGACGTGGCCGCGCCCGCCGCCCTCGTCCTGGAAGCCGGTGGGCTCATCACGGATCTGGCGGGCAACGCTATCTTCCCGTTCAACCTCACCAACTACGCCGGTGCCAAAGTCCCCTTCCTAGCCGCCGCCCCCAACGCCCACGCCGACCTCCTTCGCGAAATCAATCAGTCCTGAAAATCGCGTGGCACGGGTTTTCAACCCGTGTTGGCGAAGCTCTTCATTCCTTAAACACCCGCTGCGATACCTCCACCAGATACCGCCGCCACAGCGGCCACGTATGCGCCGCATGAGGCGTCACCACGAACTCGTGCTTGATCCCATGCCCCGTGAGCCACTGATCAAACCCCTGGTTGAACGCAAACAGCCGGTCTTCTTTTCCACATCCCACCCACAGCAACTTGTACTTCTGGTTCGCCGCGTCGGGGCTCTTGGCCAACATCGGAAAACTCTGCTCCAGATCCTCGCTGCGCAACCCTCCGGCGCTCATCGGGCACACGTAAGCAAACATCTCCGGATGCGCCAGCCCCACGCGGATCGACTGCGACCCGCCCATCGACAGCCCGGTGATCGCCCGGTGCGGCTGATCCGTGTACACGCGATACGTCGACTCAATCAACGGCACCACCTCCCCCAGCAAATCCCGCTCGAACAACTGCACGAACGCTGAATTCCCCGACGGCCCCGACTCGGGCATGGCGATCGGCACGTTCACGCCGGGCGCCGTCGCCGGGTTCAGCCGCGGCACATGGCCATAGGGCATTACCACCACGGCCGGCGTCATCTTCCCGTCGTGAATCAGGTTGTCGAAAATCGCGCCGGCTCGGCCGACGTTGCTCCAACCGGCATCGTCATCGCCCGATCCGTGCAGCAGGTACATCACCGGATACTTTTTGTCCGCCCCGTCCTTCTCATAGCCGGGCGGCGTGTAGACGTGCATCCGCCGCGCCGCGCCACCCAGGCTCTTGCTCTCATAATGCTGGATATGCACCAGCCCGTGCGGGACCGGCCGATCATCCCACGGCGCAGCCGGCGTCCCCGCCACCATCACCTCGCTCATCGAGCGGTCTTTGATCCGCGAATTCGCCGGATCCAGAAACCCAATCCCATCCGCGCTGAACCGATATTCGTATAGATCCGGCTCCAGCGCCGGCGTCGTGACCGACCACACGTTCCCCGATTCCCGCGACATGGGCAGCGTCTTGGCCCCGCCGATCATGCTGATGATCACGTTGACGTTCCGCACATCCTTCGGCAGGCCCACGCGAAAGGTGATCCGATGATCGGCCGAAATTTCCGGCGACCTGACCGCCTGCGCCGCTCCTGCGGGCCGGGTCGCGGCAGCGGGGGCTGTGGCCGCGTTGCGCAACACCGACGCACGCTGCGTGGAGGGAGGAACGTTCACCTCCGCGGCAGCTTGCCGCGCCTGTGCGTGGTTCTCCCCGCCCGAGCTAGAACTCCGCGGAGCACAACCCACGACGCATCCCAGCAGCAAAAAACTCGTGGACGTGAGGATACAACATCTTTGTGGTAAGTGGTTCATGTTGACCGGTTATACCGGTCAGTCTGAAGATTGTGGCTGCGTCTGTCAGGCTGATCGCCAGCTTTCAGCAACCAAAACTCAGCGATGCCCGCTATAATCCCGTAGGAAGGTCCGATGCCCGAGATCAGCCGCTTTTATGGGATCGTTGTGAAGATGTACTACCGCGATCACCAACCGCCGCATTTTCATGCCGAGTACGGCTCCGATGAAGCGGTACTGCGCATCGATCCGGTGGGGATGCTTCAAGGAGCCATGTCCGCGCGGGCTCTGTCGATGGTGTTCGAGTGGGCGCTGCTGCATGAGCGCGAGCTCGTGGAAAATTGGCGGCTTGCCCGCGCCGCCCAGCCCCTCCGTTCAATCGAAGGTCTGCCATGATGCACACCCTCCCCCGCGTCACCGCCGTCAAACCGACGGGCGACTACCGGCTGCAACTAACCTACACCGACGGCGTTCGCGGTGAAGTCGATCTTCGAGAATGGATCGTCAACCAGGGTGGTGTCTTCACTGCCCTTGAAGACCCCAATTATTTCCGGCAAGTTCGTCTTAGCAAGACCGGCGGCACCATCGAGTGGCCCAATGGCGTCGACTTTTGCCCCGACGTTTTATACCACTCCATCACCGGCAAGCCATATCCGTCAACCCCGAACGAGACCACCACGTCCAAGGCGTGACTCGCTCCGCTCCTCTTCTTGGGGAAACAATTCCCT
>JBBRIN010000487.1:0-3865 GCA_038221115.1 Tepidisphaerales bacterium | reverse complement strand
GTCCAAGCATGCGATCAACGCCTTTCTCGCCACGTCCGTTACGTTTATTAACGAGATCGCCCGGCTGTGTGAGCGGCTCGGCGTGGATGCCAAGGAGGTTGAGCGCGCGCTGAAGAGCGAGGAGCGAATCGGCCCCAAAGCTTATCTGTCCCCCGGCGCAGCCTTCGCCGGCGGAACGTTGGCGCGCGACCTCAAGTTCCTCGAACAATTTGGCCGGCATCATCGCGTTCCAACGCCGCTGGTTTCCGGCGCGCTGGCCAGCAACGATGCCCACAAACAATGGACGGCCGAGCGCGTCCGAGCGATGGTGGGGGGGATGGCCACCCCAACCATCGCCGTGCTCGGGTTAACTTACACGCCGGGCACAAGCACGCTCAGGCGCTCCTCCTCGGTGGAGTTGTGCCGTCGCCTGCACGGTAGCGGGGCAACCGTCCGCGCACACGATCCGGCCATCAGCGTTCTGCCGGAGAGCCTTCGCGAACAGATCAAGCTCTGCGCCACGACGCTTGATGCTTTGCGCGGCGCGGATGTTGCGGTCGTCGCCACCGAGTGGCCGGAGTTCCGCCGCCTCACCGCCTCGGATTTCACTTCAACCATGCGTCGCGCGCGCGTGGTTGACCCTGGCGCATTCCTGTTGGCTTCCCTGTCCGGACAGCCAGGCGTCGAGTATGCCACCACCGGGCGACCCACCGTCATCGGAGAATCAAAGCAATGAATCTGACCGGCCGATCCGCCATTATCACCGGCGCGAACCGCGGTCTGGGCCGCGCCATCGCCGAGCGCTTCGTTGCCGCCGGCGCCAGCGTGTACCTGACGGGTCGCGATAGCGCGGCGCTCGAAGAGACCATTGCATTGCTCCGCTCACGCATGGCTTCATCCGCGCAGCGAATCGACGGCTCGCCGGGCGACGTCTCCAACCCCGCAACCTGCCGAGCGTGGGTATCCGCCGCCGCCGAAACCATTGGCCCCACTGACATCCTGGTCAACAACGCCGGCGTCTACGGGCCCTTGGGCGCGACCGAAGACGTCGATTGGGACGAATGGGTTCAGGCAATCCAAGTGAACCTTTTTGGAACTCTGCTGATGTGCCGCGCGGTCATTCCCTCCATGCGCGCCCGGCGTTACGGAAAGATCATCAACCTGTCGGGCGGCGGTGCCACTGCGCCTCTGCCGCGCATCAGCGCCTACGCCGCGTCAAAGGCGGCTGTGGTTCGACTGAGCGAGACCCTCGCCGAAGAACTGAAGGACGCGCGCATCGACGTCAACGCGATTGCCCCGGGGCCCCTGAACACTCGGCTGCTCGATCAGGTGCTCAAGGCCGGGCCCGAAAAGGTGGGGGAGCAGTTTTACGAGCGATCGCTCAAGCAGCGCGATGAGGGCGGCGCTCCGCTCGCCAAAGGCGCGGAGCTGGCGCTTTTCCTGGCCTCCGCCGACAGCGACGGCATCACGGGCCGGCTGCTGAGCGCCGTCTGGGATGACTGGCAAGGGCTTCCGCAACACCGGGCCGAGTTGGCCAAGAGCGACGTCTTCACCCTGCGCCGGATCGTCCCTGGCGATCGCGGTTTACCCTGGGGGGAGGTCAAGCGATGAATATTGCCATCATCGGTTGCGGCTTGATCGGTCAGAAGCGCCTGCGCGCCTTAGGCACGGGCGACCGTCTCGTCATTGCGGCGGACACCGATCTTCGTCGCGCCGAATCACTCGCCGCTCAAGCCGGCGGTGCGGTGCCGGCCAGCGCGACAGACGATTGGCAAAGCGCCGCCACGCATCCACACGTCCAAGCGGTCATCGTCGCCACCACCAACGACGCCTTGGCGCCCGCGACCCTTGCCGCCATTCGCGCCGGGAAGCACGTCCTGGTCGAAAAGCCGGCCGCGCGCAACGCCGCCGAACTTCTTCCGCTCGTCGACGCCGCCCACGCCGCCGGGGTCACCGTGAAGGTGGGCTTCAACCACCGCTTCCATCCCGCTCTCATGAAAGCCCGCGAGATCTTCGACGCTGGCCATCTCGGCCCTCTCATGTACATCCGCGGCCGCTATGGTCATGGCGGCCGACCCGGCATGGAGCGCGAATGGCGCGCCGACCCCGCCCGTGCCGGCGGTGGTGAAATGCTGGACCAGGGCGTTCACCTCATCGACCTGGCCCGGTGGTTCGCCGGCGATTTTGTCGATGTTTCCGGGCACGTCGGCACTTTCTTCTGGGACATGCCCGTCGAGGACAATGGCTTCGCGCTCCTGCGCACCGCCACCGGTCAGGTTGCCTGGCTCCATGCTAGTTGCAGCGAGTGGAAAAACTTGTTCTCTTTCGAGATCTACGGGCGCGACGGCAAGCTCCAGATCGACGGCCTCGGCGGCAGCTACGGCGTCGAACGCCTCACCTGGTACCGCATGCTGCCGCAGATGGGCCCTCCCGAAACGTCCAGCTGGGAATACCCCTTTGAAGACCGTTCCTGGCACTTGGAGTTCGCGCACTTCACCGGCTGCATCGCGACCGGCCGGACGCCTTGCGGCTCACTCCAGGACGCTGTGGCCGCTCTTCAGATTATCGGACGCCTCTACGATCAATCCGGGCCACCGAAACGTGTGTGACGCCTCCAATCGCTGCGCCGCACGGCGCGCATTCGGTGATATATTATTTCGGGAGGCGTCATGATCATCATCCGAAGCCCGCTCCGCATCTCGCTTGGCGGCGGCGGCACAGACCTGCCCTCCTACTACAAAAAGCACAGCGGGTTCCTCATCGCCGCCGCCATCGATAAGTTCGTCTACATCACCATCCACCAGACGTTCGTTCAGGAGCTCATCGTCAAGTATTCCAAGCTGGAGCGCGTCATGAGCGTGGACGAGCTCCAGCACCCGATTATCCGGGAAGCCCTCCGGCTCGTCGGCCTCACCGGCACGTCGCTGGAGATTACCAGCATGGCCGACATACAGGCCGGCACCGGTCTCGGCTCGTCCGGCTGCTTCACCACCGCGCTGCTCAAAGCGCTTCACACGTTCAAAAAGTACATCATCCACCCCCGCGACCTTGCGGAGCAGGCGTGCCAGATCGAGATCGACATCCTCAGAGAACCGATCGGCAAGCAGGACCAATACATCGCCGCGTTCGGCGGGCTCACCTGCTTTCAGTTCCTTCCCAACGGGCACGTCGAGGTCGAGCCGCTCAAAATCGACACGGAAACGCTTTATAATCTCGAAGATAATCTTCTGCTCTTCTATACCGGCCAAAGCCGCTCCGCCTCCACTGTCCTTCGCGAGCAGGACGATCGCAGCAAGCAGCGCGATCAGGAGATGATCGACAACCTTCATGTCGTGAAAGAGCTGGGTTATGAGAGCAAGGAGGCGCTTGAAGCGGGCGATCTTCGCCGCTTCTCCGAGCTGATGAATGTCCACTGGCAGCACAAAAAACAGCGCAGCGGCGTCATGAGCAGCACGCAGATCGACGACTGGTACGCGCTGGGCCTGGCCAACGGGGCCACCGGCGGCAAGTTAATTGGAGCCGGAGGCGGTGGGTTCCTGATGTTCTATGCCGAAGACAAAATCGCACTCCGGCATGCGATGATCCGCGCCGGGCTTCGCGAGGTGCGCTTTCGGTTTGAGTTCGAGGGGACGAAGGCGGTCATCTGATTTGAGTTGCATTCATCCCGCCGTCGCCGGCCTCTTTCGATCACGCGCGCTTCGGATCACCCTGCAGGTCGCCGTCAGCACTGTCCTGATTGTCATTCTGATCGTCGCCGCGCGGCGCGCTAATGCCTTGCAAACCCTCCGCGGCGCGCGTACTGACCTTGTCGCGCTGGCCGGCTTGTCGCTGGTGATCGCCTGTGCGGTAAACAGTGTCCGCTGGCAAATTCTCCTCCGCAACGCGG
>JBBRIN010000486.1:0-3868 GCA_038221115.1 Tepidisphaerales bacterium | reverse complement strand
CCGACGCATCAATTCCCGTTCAAACGCTTCCATGCGAAACCTCCGTGTTGCGCAACAGTTCAGCGCGACGCGGGTTACGTGTCAAGGAGAACGCGGAAGGAGTGGGGAAACCGGACGGGGTCATTCTCATCCGCATCGCCGCGCGCGGGGGTCTGGCTGCCGCGGGGCGCGGGGCGGCGATTCGTTGTTTGGGGCGAGCATCGGTTGCCGGACGTCGGGTCCGGCGCGTGGTGAGGCTGTCCTATAAAACGGCTTCAACCGCCGCGCGGCTGAGCGGGTCCGGGAAGATCGCGGCGGCGCGGTTGCGGGCGGGTGCGGGGATGATGCGCGCGAGAATTTGGGCGGGGGAAACCAGTGTTTGGATGGCGCTCATACCTGTATGAGCCGCGGAAACACTGGTTTGGAGCGGGGAAACCAGTGTGAGAGCGGCGCAAACAGGTGTGAGAGCGCGGGAAACAGATGTTTGGCGGCGGGAAACAGTCGTTTGGGGCGGGGAAACGAGTGTTTGGGCGGGGGTCACACGGACGAGACGTCTGTAATACGTGACGAGTCGGCTTCCGCCGGGTGGGATTGATGAAGGGGTTCATTTCCCCCAGTTGAGGACCAGCTCGATAAACATGCGCATGCCGATGGCGAGGGCGGCGTCGGTGAAGTCGTAGCGGTCGGAGTGGAGGGGAGGGTAAGGGGGGGAGCCGTGGGCGCTGGCGGGTTCGACGCCGACGAGGAAGAAGCAGCCGGGGACTTTTTCGAGGTAGTAGGCGAAGTCTTCGCCGCCCATGGAGGGGGAGGCGACGGGGATGAAGCGCTGGGGGCCGAAGGATTGGCGGGCGATTTTGGCGACGTAGTCGGCCATGGCGGGGTCGTTGATGGTGGAGGGGTAGCCGTTGAACCATTCGTAGTTGAGCTGGCAGGCGTTGGCGGCGGCGATGCCGCGCAGGCGGCGCTCGATGGCTTCGGCGATTTTGGCGCGCGCCGGGGGAGTGAGGGTGCGAACGGTGGCCTCGATGGTGGCGGTGTCGGGGATGATGTTGACGGCGGAGCCGGCGTTGAACAGGCCGACGGTGATGACGGCGGGATCGATCGGATCCATGTCGCGGCTGACGACCTGCTGGAGATTCAGCACGGCCTCGGAGGCGGCGACGATGGGGTCGCGGCCGAGGTGGGGGAAGGCGCCGTGGCAGCCTTTGCCGATGAAGGTGGCGATGAAGTTGTCGGTGGCGGCGAGCAGGGGGCCGGGCTTGGTGGCGATGAGGCCGACCTTGAGGCCGGGCCAGCCGTGGAGGCCGAAGATGGCGGAGACTTTGGGGCCGATGCGGCCGTCGAGGACACCGGCTTCAACCAATCGCCCCCCCCCACCGCCGCCTTCTTCGGCGGGTTGCCAGAGGAGTTTGACGCAGATGGGGAGCGTGGACTCGATGGACTTGAGGATGGCGGCGACGCCGAGGAGGGTGGCGGTGTGGCCATCGTGGCCGCAGGCGTGCATGAGGCCATCGTGGGTGCTGGCGTAATCGAGGCCGGTGCGTTCGGGGATGGGGAGGGCGTCGATATCGGCGCGGAGGGCGATGCAGGGTTTTTTGGGGTCGCCGAGGCAGGCGATGGTGGCGGTGGGTGCGCCATCGACGCCGGCGGTGAAGTCGATGGCGAGGCGGGCGAGCTCGGCGCGGATGGCGGCGGCGGTTTTGAATTCGTGGTAGCCGAGCTCGGGAATTTGATGGAGGCCGTGGCGAAGGACGGTGGAATGTTTTAGTTGGTGGTGAACGGCGGATTCGAGGGTGGTGGTCATGGCTGAATGAGAGTACGGGTTGGGGGGAGGGGGGCAAGGTGGAGGATTGCTGCGCTCTGGCTTTCTTGGCCGGAGTACCGGCCAATGTTGCGGCGTACCGCAACACATGGGCGGGACGCCCAATGCCACGAAGAAGATCGCTGAGGTGGATGGTTTAGAGGAGGGAAGGGGCGTGGGTGCCTTCGGGGGAGCCGCCGCTGGGGACGCCCAGGGCGACGGCGATGAGGGGTTCCCAGCCGGTTTTTTCGAGGCCGAGGAATTCGCGGAGTTCATCGTCGAAGAAAAAGATGGTGTCGGCGCTGGCGAAGCCGTAGCCTCGGGCGCCGAGGCAGAGTCGGCGGGCGATGGCGCCGGCTTCGAGGTGTGCGAGGCGATAGGTGTCCGGGCCGCCGTAGGTCATGAGGCCGTGCATGTTGGCGACCATGACGCAGACGGCGGCGGCGTCGAGGAAGGCATCGTGCTCGGAGGTAAGGTAATGGGTTTCGAGGCGGTAGCTCCCTTCACGGAGGAGGCACCAGAGGTTGGTGGCGGTGCGGTAGTACCAGACGCCGGGGTCCATGCCGGCGATGTTGTGGACGATCCAGAAGGCGCGGGGGAAGGCGGCGTGCGGTCCGGCGGGGAACATGGGGTAATAGCTGCCGCCACCGAAGGCGAGGCGTGAGATGGTGCGGAAGGCGTCGCGGGGAATGGGGCCGCGGATGAAGGTGCGGACGGCGCCGCCATCGTCGAGGAGGATGGGGCGGAGGGATTGGCCGGGACCGGGCTTGGCGGGGGTGGCCATGGGGACGTCCGGATATTGGGGCGGGAGCGGGGAGAGCTCGGTGAGCGGGGGTCGAATGTCGCGGACGGCAAAGCCAGGGGCGACGCAATCGTGGTGAGCGGCGACGATGGAGCCGTGGGGCATGATGCGATCGGCGAGAGGCGCGCGGGCGATGGGGATCAGCATCGGGCGGTTGTAGGAGGGGAGCATGAGGTCGGGCATGTCGAGGCTGGCGACGGCGGCGCCGCCGGCATTGATGGCGAGGCGCGCGGGCGGTGTTGCGGCGGCGGCCTCGGTGACGCCGGTGAGGCTGGAGCCGCTGAGGGGAGCGTCGCCGTCGAATTCCATGGGAAGGGTAACGGGCCGGGCGGCGGTGACGTGGGTGAGGATGGCTTCGCGCTGCGAACGATCGGCCCACACGACCATGGATTGGACGGATTCTTCTTCGCCGAAGGCGGCATCGGGCGAGATGCCAATGAGCTCGCGCATGTTGCTTTCGGTCATGCGGAGGCGGGTGATGGTTTGGATGCCGAGGCCGACGGCGGTGCTGACGAGATTTTGAACGGATTGGCCGGCGTCGAGAAGAGCGGCGCGGTATCCGCGACTGCCATAGCGCCAGGCGGAGCGGCAATAGACGGTGGAGATGAGGAGTGCGGCGGGGGCGCGCTTGATGAATTCCAGATCGGGGCGGCCGCGCTTGATGAGGGTGAGGGTGTCAGAGCCGTCGCGCAGCTTGCTGAGGGAAAAGCTGCGCGGGTTGTAGTGGTAGAGGCCGGGCTCGAGGTCTTGAAGCGAGAAGGCGGCGACGTAGATCTCGAAGGGATAGAGATCGCCCTGACTGGGGCAGGTGCGGAGGGGAAAGGTGAAGGGGCCGTCCTGGCGGCGGCCGATGACACCGTCGGCCATGTAGAGCCAGGTGGCGAGAGTTTTGAGCGTCTGCGGGGGCGCGACGAAACTGTCGGGGAGGGCGGCGAGGGAGGATTCGAGGACGGCAAGCGCCCCGAGCGGGACGTCGAGGAGAGTGGTGGGCAGAGGGAGCCGGGGGTTGTCGGGGAACTCGAGATAGGGGCTGGGGGGAGCGGTGTTTGGCGCGGGAGAGGGCTGCGCGTAGGTCAGCTTGCTGGCGCGGTGATAGGCAAACACCCGCTCGACGCGGTCAAGGATGTGGCGAGGCAACGCCATGAGACGTGTTATCGGCGACGGGCTCCCGGTGATGTATCATACGCGCGGTCCTGGGGGGCGGGCGGCGGGGGGGGTGGGGGGTAAGCATTTGGGGGGCAATGGCGTAACCCATGGCGGTGGACGGTTCGCGAATGGGGTCGCTG
>JBBRIN010000485.1:0-3905 GCA_038221115.1 Tepidisphaerales bacterium | reverse complement strand
CTACGGTGTCGGAGGCGTGTGCGGCGCGGGCGGCTTCGCGGGTGAGGGGGCAGCGGGGGTGGAAGGCGCAGCCGGTTGGGGGGTTGGAGGGGGAGGGGACTTCGCCTTTGAGGACGATGCGGGTTTTGCGGGGGCGGGGGTCGGGTTCGGGGACGGCGCTTAACAGGGAGAGGGTATAGGGGTGTTTGGGGTTGGCGTAGAGCTCGCGGCTGGAGGCCTTCTCGACGATGCGGCCGAGGTACATGACGGCGACGTCGTCGGAGAAGTGCTCAACTACGGCGAGGTTGTGGGCGATGAAGAGGTAGGCGATTTTGCGCTCGCGCTGGAGGTCGTCGAGGAGGTTGAGGATCTGGGACTGGATGGAGACGTCGAGGGCGCTCACGGGCTCGTCGCAGACGATGAAGTCGGGGGAGAGGGCGATGGCGCGGGCGATGCCGATGCGCTGGCGCTGTCCGCCGGAGAACTCGTGGGGGTAGCGGAGGGAGAAGCTGGGGTCGAGGCCGACGCGCTGGAGGAGGGAGGCGACCATGTCGTCGCGCTCGCGGCCTTTGGCGATGCCGTGGACCTGGATGGGTTCGCCGATGATGTTGCCGATGGTCATGCGCGGGTTGAGGCTGGAGACGGGGTCCTGGAAGATGATCTGCATGTGGCGGCGGAGGCGGCGGAGCTCGTTGCCCTGGTAGCTGTAGAAATCGCGGCCGCGGTAGACGACGGAGCCGGAGGTTTTGGGGATGAGGCGGAGGATGGTGCGGCCGACGGTGGTTTTGCCGCAGCCGGACTCGCCGACGAGGCCGAGGGTTTTGCCGGCGTGAACGTCGAAGGAGACGCCGTCGACGGCTTTGACGTGGCCGACGGTGCGGGAGAGGAGGCCGCGGCGGATGGGAAAGTGGGTGCGGAGGTCGCGGACCTCCAGCAGCGCCCTCCCATGCTCCGGCGACATTTCATCCTTTATGGGGTCCAAGACGGGATGAGTGGGAACGACGTCGCTACCGGCGATAGCTGGGTGGATGGAAAGATGATTTAGGATACTGGGCACGGCGATATCAAACGACCGCGCTATTCACTTTCCCGTGGCGGCTCGATCACCTTCACATCGCCACGGAGGCGGATAGCCTTTTCCGGGAAAGATCCACCTTGGATGCGGGTGACGAGCCACACATTTTTCGGGTCGCTCGAATTGAAATGGCTCATATCTCCGCGCACGCGCACGACCGCGCCAATGGGCACCTCGCCAGGTTGGAGGATCCGATCGTCGCGGCGGAGGAGCAGCGGATCGGTAGCCCGTTCCCGAGCTGACGGGGGGCCGTTGGTTCTGAAGCCTCGCCCATTCCGAGGCAGCGGCGGCCCCGACACAATATGCAGCGCAATGGCTTCGTAGGCGTTTCCCTTGAGGTCGTACACGCGAATGGCTTCGGTCCGACCCCGCCATTCCCCTCGGGCGTGCGGGTAATCCGCGCAACCGCCGACGAGAAATAAGATGAGGCCGAGTAGCCCGGTGCCGCGAGCTTTATTTAAGCTCTTGCATGGCGAACGAATAGGAGTACCAAGGCATGGTGTCATGGTTCACGTCTTTGCCAAGAAGCTTGCCATCAAGCGTAGCATTTAAAAAGTGGTCGGCCTCGACGTTAGCCCAATCCGTGTTGACCTTTATCTGATCGTTGTCCTTTGCGCTACTGCGCAGCGCGAACCCACGAAGTCCCTCGCTGAACCAGTTCCCGTAGGTATTGTCGTATCCCGCCGGGGCGTGAGTTATGTGGTCGAAGAGACGGACGGTGGAATCCCGCCGCGTCGTATCGTGATAGTAATTGACGAAGCGCTCGACGTTGGACAGCGGCCCGCTCGTACGACGGGGAAGCGCGCTACCGTTCTCGGGATCAATTGTGACGAGAACCTCAACCGGGATGGGCGCGTCAATCTTGTAGCCAGCAACCGTGCCGGCCTTGGCGAAATCGCGGCTGAAATCCGGCGCTGACAAACCGCCGAGGCTGTAGCCCAGGAGGCGCAGCGTAACGGCGTCGATCTCGTCCTTCTCGATCTCTTTGTCACCGTCGTCATCGATCTTCTTCAAAAACGCCTTCTCCGCAGCGCCCTTGGATTCCGAGCCGTATTTCATCACGGTATGGTTGCCGGCGGCACCAGCAGCGTCGGCGATGTTACTTAGCCATTCGTTACCAAAGCCACCTGTTCCAGCCCCGTAGAAGGCGATGAGCAAGTCCTGCTTGGGCACGGGCGGGGACCAGACCTCCACCTTCAACGGATTGGAGGCGTTATCGGCGTTGTCCTTGTACTGGTCGTCGTGCAGGTTGAGGTCGATTTTGTCGCCCTTGCCGGTGAAGTCGGTCGTATAGGTGTGCGTGGCGGTGAACGGTCCCCAGTTCACTGCCTTCTGCGTTCGCGCCTTGGGGTTGTCTACATCGATACCGTAATCAATGCCGGTCTTGGGCGCCTTGTCGAGCTTCGTCTTGTCGACGTAGCCATATTCCGCATCGGAGAGCTCGCCGACGCGGGTGATCTTCCAAGTGCCGGATGCGCGCAATACGTAGGTGCCGCCGTTCTTGAGAGTGCGGTGTGAGGTCACGACTTTGCCCGTGGACGGCACATTAATCGTCTCGCGCAGGACGTAGTTGGCCGGGATGGGCACGCCGGACGCGAACCGCACGCGCGGCTCGAGCGCGTCGAACATGGGCGGTCCCGCAGCGATGTCCCGCAGGCTGCATTCCGCTGCATGGTGAAAGGCATTCTTGACGCCCGCGCGGTCGGAGGGCCGAGAGGACTGGGACGGGATTGGATTTCGCAAAATGTTCCGTTCTGAGTCGAGGAAAAAATGGACAATTTATAGGAAAGCCCCGGAGGCCTTTCCACTTAGGGCGCTACGATAGAACAATGTGGCAGGAAGTCAACGGAGCCGTGAATCAAAATGAACGGTGCGTACCTACGCCGTTTACGTTGCGCCCCACTCTTGTTTCACGACCGATCCAGCAAGGTCGGCGGTGACGGCTTCGGTGCGGACTTCGCGGCGGTGGTTTAGGACGGGGAGCGAGATGCGTCCGCCCGCGTAATTGTCGGCGAAGTGGCAGGCGGCCCAATGGGCGGGGTGCGTTTCGCGGAGGTCGGGTTCATCGGCTACACAGACGGCCATGACGTTGACGCGCTCGCCGTCGGCCTGGATCTCGATGGTGTCTGGGCTGGTCGAAGCCAACTGGCGCGTGAGGGGGCAGCGGGGGTGGAACTTGCAGCCGCTTGGGAAGCGGGCGGGGTTTGGGACGGAGCCGGGGATGGACTCGAGGCGTTCGGCATGGGCGCCGAGCTTGGGGACGGAGTGGAGGAGGCCGCGCGTGTAGGGGTGCTGGGGTTTGTCGAAAAGCTGTTCGACGGAGGCGAATTCGACGATGCGGCTGGCGTACATGACGGCGACGACGTCGGCGTTTTCGGCGACGACGCCGAGGTCGTGGGTGATGAGGAGGATGGACATGCCGCGGTCGCGCTGGAGTTTGCGGAGGAGCTCGAGGATCTGCGCCTGGATGGTGACGTCGAGGGCGGTGGTGGGCTCGTCGGCGATAAGCAACTGGGGCTGGCAGGAGAGAGCCATGGCGATCATGACGCGCTGGCGCATGCCGCCGGACATCTGGTGGGGGTATTCGTGAAGGCGGCGGTGGGGATCGGCGATGCCGACATCGGCGAGGGATTGTTCGGCGATCTGGTAGGCCTGGCGGGTGTTGACGTGCTGGTGGAGGGTGACGGCCTCGACGATCTGGTCGCCGATGGTGTAGACGGGGTTGAGGGAGGTCATCGGCTCCTGGAAGATCATGGCGATCTCCTTGCCGCGAATGCGCCGCATCGCCTTCTGGGACGTTTGAAGCAGGTCCTTGTCACCAAACTGAATGCGACCTGAGGAGAATGTTGCC
>JBBRIN010000484.1:0-3907 GCA_038221115.1 Tepidisphaerales bacterium | reverse complement strand
TTCACGATGGTGCAGCGGCTGATCGGGATCGAGGGCGCTCCGTTGCTCGCGCCGATGAAAGCGGATGGTGCCGGTGTTGGCGGCGATGCGCCGCCGGCGACCGACCTGACGCCGCCCAAGATGGTCCCGCTGACGCAGGAGACCCGCCCGGCGACGCAGCCGGTGGACAAGGGCAAACCGACGCCTCGTACCAAGCTGCCGGATTCGCTGATTGGTTCGTGACGGGCGGGAGGGTATTGGGGCGCAGCGCGTCCTCACGCGGGTTCGATGGGGGGGAGGACAATCGCTCAGCGGCGAGAGCGACGGCGTCAATCAGTGCGCACTGTGCTGCGACATGCTCATGGACCCGATGAGGGCGTGCGCGTCGTTGAGGTCGACCTCGATCGACTCCTGGATGCACGTCGGATCCAACGCGAGACGGGCTTGATGGCGATGCGTCTCGATCATGAGTTCCAACGCATCGCGGAGCTTCCGCCGACACTCGACAAGAGAGCGCGCGTGCGTGAGTGCGCCGGGGATCTCCTCCGCCCAGCCGACGAACGTGCCATTGTCTTCGGGTTTGATGATGGTGTGGTAACGCTGCTTCATGGCGAACCCATTGTGCGTTTGGCGTGCAAGCCGGGTCAACAAAAAGTTTGGAAGATCGCCGAAAAAAAACTTGCGGCTTCCGTTGCACGCCGAAGTGATGCCCCCCAACAGCCATTGTCGTAACATCCGCCGGGAGTGATGGCAACTACGAAACTCAAATCTTCAAATTCAGGAACTCGTACATGTGGCGGTCGAATTCGGATTGCGCGCGCGGGTCGTTCAGCGGAAGCCGAAGCTCATTGATGACTTTGGTGCCCATGCCAATCCATTCGCGCCAGCAGTCGGCACAGACGTTGTCCTGAATCTTCTTGCCGGTCGCGTGACTGAAGGGGGCATTGGCCATCTTTGGCTTCACCTTTCCACAGCGGGAACAAAGCACCTCGCCCTCGGTCGGGGCGCGCTCGGCGGTGGCGGCGCTTTTGAGCTCGGGGACGGCGGCGCCCAAGTCCTTGAGCATCTTGATCATGTCCGATTTGGGCATGAGATCGCCGCGCTCGTCGGCCATCTTGACGCCGGCGGTGAGGCGCTCGATGGCGGCATCGCGCTTGTCCTGCTTCAGCAGGGCGGTGGCGAGGAGCTGATAGACTTTGCTCAGCTTGGGGTTGAGCTGCACGACGCGCTCGAACGAGGTGACGGCTTCTGGGAATTGACCGGCATCGAGAAAAGCGCGGCCGAGGGAAAAGTGGCCGAGCTCATTGTCGGGGTCGGCTTCGGCCATCTTGCGGAACTGTTCGATGCGGGCGTTGATGTCGGTCATGGTTCTGGAGGCTCCGTGCAATGAGGCCGTCGCGGGAGCGCGGCGGGTCGATTGGCATTATAAGCGAAGTGCCGCCGGGAGCGACTGTGCGGCGTGAGCGATCACTTCACCAATTCCTTGCGCAGAGCGTCGACCTTGGCCTTCACGCCAGGGGGTACCGCGGGGTGTTTGTCGTTCAGGACGAGGTCGACGTACCCGCCGGAGAGGCCGAGCTTGAGCGCGCCGCTCTTTTGCTTGACCGAGGCGGCGTCGCGCGCCAGGTCGAGGTAGGCCTGCTGGATGTTCAGGACGACGCTGCCGAGGATCACGTCGGGGGCGAGGGCATTTTGGTTGCTGTTGCAGCCGAACGCGGTGATGGATTTACCCTTTTTGTTGGCGTCCTGGACGGCCTGAAAGACGCCGATCGCCGCGGCATCGACATTCTGATAGATAACATCGGCGCCGGCCGCGATGGCGGCTTCGGTCTTTTCGCGGGCGACGGTCGGGGAGTCCCAACTGTTCGTCCACAGCGCCGGCAGAATCTTCACCCTGGCATCGGCGGCACGTTTCAAGCCATCCGCCATGCCGTCGTAACACGCTTGCAGCGGCGCGACCGGGTCGGCGCCGACGAAGGCGACGGTTTTGGTTTTGGAAACGGTGGCGGCGACGAGCCCCACCAGTTGCGATGCATCGCGGGTCATGAACTCAACCGCGATCGCGCCGGGTATGTCATTGGGGCAGCCCCCGACGATGAAATGGGTCTTGGGGTATGCCTTGGCGGCTTCTTTGACGACCTTTTCAAATTCGCCGCCGTGGCAGATGACGACATCAACGCCGTCCTCGGCGAAGTTGCTGACGCGGCTGTAGAAGTCGGCGGACTTCACGTTGGTGACGATCTGCGTGTCGGCTTTCAACTCCTGCTTGATGCGGTCCAGGCCTTCGCGGGCCATCTGGTTCCAGCCGCCGTCGTTGTCGGAGCCGGGAAGAATCATGGCGACGCGCAGGGCACGCGCGCCTTGAACCGTCACGCTCGTGTGGCGTCGGCACGATAGGGTGAGCGTGAGAAGCGCGATGGCGAAGAGGGAGACGAGGCGTTGGATCATGGAAAGACCTGTGAGGCTAGATGCTTTCGACCAGAATCTTGGCCGCCGCGGCCGTGCCAAGGGTGAGAACGCGCCGGCCGTGCGGGTGGATGGCGACGGCGTCGGATTGGGCGTCGCGGTGCTCGACTTTCACCGAGACGCCAGGGGTGAGGCCGCATCGATCGATGTACTGGAGGAATGTCGGCTCCTGGTCGACGACGCGGGCGATGCGGAGCGGGGTGTCGATGGCGCAGCTGGCGAGGCTCTCGAGTCGAAGGTCGGCGACGGCGAGCTTGCCCCGGGCGGTGGGGATGGGATCGCCATGAGGATCAACGGCGGGGCGGCCGAGGTAAGCGTCGATGCGCTCGAGCACCTTTTCGGAGACGGCGTGTTCGAGGGCGTCGGCTTCATCGTGGACTTCGGACCAGTCGAGGCCGAGGACTTTGACGAGGAAGGACTCGACGAGGCGGTGGCGGCGGAGGACGTGGAGGGCGAGCTGCTCGCCGGCGCGGGTGAGTCGGACGCCGCCGCGGGGCTCGTAGGAGACGAGTCCGGAATCGGCCAGGGCCTTGACCATGGTGGTGGCGGTTCCGGGGACGACGCCCATGGCGGTGGCGAGCCGGCCCATGGAGACGCGCTGATCGGGGGCGCGCTGCTGCTGCAGGCAGAGTTGCTTAAGGTAGTTCTCCACGGTGACGCTGGCCATGCCATCTCGAGGGTATGCCGCGCGCAGGACAACGCCGCGCAGCCGCGCGTGTGCGAATGTCGCGCGGGCGCGCACAAAGCGAATATTCAAACTGTACCCGACCGCGTGTGGCTTGACAACTTTGAATAGTATGGGTAGAGTATTTTGAGTGCTCAAAGTCAAACCCAGCCATTCGATGTCGTTGGAGGGAATGCATGGCACGGTAAACGTGCCGCCTCCCCAGGCGGGATTCTGGAAGCAATGGCGAGCATTCGTCGGCCCGGCCATCCTGGTCAGCGTGGGGTACATGGACCCGGGGAACTGGGGCACGGACCTCCAGGCGGGGGCCAGATACAAGTACGACCTGCTCTGGGTGGTCGGCGTCGCCAGCCTGATGGCGATCTTCATGCAGGTTCTCTCCGCGCGCCTGGGCGTGGTAACGGGCAAGGACCTGGCCCAATGCTGCCGCGATTACTATCCGCGGTGGACCCGCTGGCCCAACTGGCTTCTTTGCGAAATCGCCATCGGCGCATGCGATCTGGCTGAAGTGCTCGGCAGCGCAGTGGCGCTCAACCTGCTGTTCCACATCCCGGTGCTGTGGGCGGTGCTGATTACCGCGGCCGACGTGTTCCTGCTCCTGGCCCTGCAGCGGTTCGGGATGCGAATGATCGAGGCGGTCGTCCTCGTGCTCGTGGCTACCATCGCATCGTGCTACTTTATCGAGATCTTCGTGCTCCCCCAGACGCGGCCCGGTTTTCTGGAGATGGGGCATGCCATGCTCACCCCCGGGTTCCGGCAGGCGGGCATGGCGTACGT
>JBBRIN010000483.1:0-3909 GCA_038221115.1 Tepidisphaerales bacterium | reverse complement strand
TCCACCGACGCCCCCACCCGCAACGCCGGCGAATACATTCTCCTTAACCCCACCCGCCGCCCCATCTACGACCGCAACCACCGACTCCTCACCACCATCGGCCACCTCCGCACCCGCCTCGCCCTCGGCCTCCGCCCCTTCTGGTCCCACGCCCACCACCACGACTTCAAACAACCCCTCACCCGCCGCACCCCACCAGGCCTAGACCCCGAATCCGTCATCTACAAAACCGCCCACAATTACCGCTCCTGGCACCTCACCCGCCTCGCCTTCCTCCTTGTGGCAGCCATGGCCTTTATCGCGCTCGCCGCCATCCTCTGGTCGCGCCTCCACCGGTAGCCTCCTCTCTTTGTAAAGCCGCGACCGCCGGTCACGGTCGTCTCCAGATTGCATTCGATCTCCTCTCAAAAAAGACGTATATTTACCTCATGAAGACCAAGCGACCTCCCCGACACGTCATTCAAAAACGGGGCAACAGTCTCGCGATCCGCATCCCGAAGTCTGTCGCCGATCAGCTCCATCTCAAAGCCGGTTCCAAAGTGGAACTCGATGCGTCCAAAGACGTTCTCAGAATCCACCCTCACCCCCGTCGACGCCACAAATACAAGCTCGCCGATCTTCTCGCCAAAATGAAGGGTCCGTTCCCGCACGGCGAAACTCCCCCCGGCCCAATCGCTGGGCAGAAGATCCTTTGACTCTCCCTGCCTTCAGCTTCATTCAGGCACTCGTCCCGGTTCAGCGGGCGAAATGTCACCCCCCTCGCTAGCCGCGCTTGATTCCCCTCCCACCCCATCCCGCGCCGGCCGAAACTGTGTCCGCCCCATCCAAGGCTCAATCCGCAAATTGACCAGCCAATCCTTTACCGTCGGAATCCAACCCAGATCGTCCTTCACATGCTGCTCCCCCACCAGCCGCGTCGGCACGTCCCGCCCGTCCGCGTTTCGCACCGCCACCCCAAACAACCGTTCGCAAAGAAAAATCCCTTCCGAGTGATGCCGCAGCGCGCGGTGCCTCAAATCCGGCAGATGCGCCTTCGACTCGTCGAACCAATTGTGAATCGGTAAATAATCTTCCGGCTTCCCGCCGAATAACTTCACCGACCGAAGCGCGTGATGCCACGGGTGTGCCACGGTCACCCCATCTCCGCCGGCTTGCCGGCACTCGGGTCGTCCGTGATGTCGCCGGTCAGCAGGTCCGCCGTAAAGACGCCATAAAGCTCATACTCGCCCGTCCCGAACCCGTCGCCGAGCAGACGCGACGCCAGCGCGTGCGCCAGCTCGTCGAGCGCGTAATGTGCTACTTGATCGTCAGGCGCTTCGCAGTAGATTTCCGCCGAATTGCCGTACATCCCGCCGTGCTGGGCCACGGTGGAGCGACACAACGCCGCGAACTCCGGCGTCGCCAGATCGCGTATCACGTCCTCGGCAGGGCGTTCCCTATCACCGAAAAATAGCGCGGCGGGGTGGGTAAACCCCTCGTCGTGACCGCCGTCATACGTCACCCGAAATGTGGTCGCCTTCATCGCAAGCAGTTTGTCCAAGACCAGCCGAGGCGCCGGGTCCAACTTTT
Source organism: Tepidisphaerales bacterium (assembly GCA_038221115.1). GTDB lineage: Bacteria > Planctomycetota > Phycisphaerae > Tepidisphaerales > Tepidisphaeraceae > JANXVV01. The sequence goes on along the minus strand of JBBRIN010000483.1, from coordinate 2,340 downwards.
GATGATTAAACTGAGCCTCTGCCGTCTCATACTCAAATTCCCCCGACGGCTGCTCCGGCAACTCCGGCGGCAAATCGGCCGGATCGATCTCCCCCAACATCTCGTCGTATGCCTCCGCATCGTATCGCAAAAACGGCATGCAACACCTCCCTGGCTAAGATTCCATCGAGTACCCTCCAACATCATAACCGAGCCTCACGCGCGCACCCAAAAACAAGGAGCCCAGGCAATCACCCGGGCTCCTCTGACTATCAACCACCAACTATCAACACTCAATACCGATAATGCTCCGCCTTATAAGGCCCCTCCACCGCCACCCCCAGATACTTCGACTGCTCCTCCGTCAGCTTCGTCAACTTCACCCCCAGCTTCCCAAGGTGCAGCCGCGCCACCTTCTCATCCAGAATCTTCGGCAGCACGTACACCTTGTTCTGATACTTCGACCGATTCGTCGCCAGCTCGATCTGCGCAATCGTCTGATTGGTAAACGAAGCCGACATCACAAACGAAGGATGCCCCGTCGCGCAACCAAGGTTCATCAACCGCCCCTCCGCCAGAATCAGCACGCTCGTCCCGCGCGCCGTAAACGTGTACATATCGTACTGCGGCTTGATGTTCGTCCGCTTCACCTTCCCAGTCGCCTCCAGCGCCTCCAGCCCCGCCATGTCCACTTCATTGTCAAAGTGCCCAATGTTTGCGACGATCGCCTTGTCCTTCATCTTCGACATGTGATCGGCCGTGATGATCTTAAAATTTCCCGTCGTCGTGATGTAGATGTCCGCATACGCCAGCGTGTCTTCCAGCGTCAACACCTGGTACCCCTCCATCGCCGCCTGCAGCGCGCAGATCGGATCGATTTCCGTCACGATCACCCGCGCCCCCTGTCCCTTCAGCGATTGGCAGCATCCCTTGCCCACGTCGCCATACCCGCACACCACCGCCACCTTGCCGCTGATCATCACGTCCGTCGCGCGGTTCAGCCCGTCGATCAGCGAGTGCCGGCACCCATACAGATTGTCGAACTTGCTCTTCGTGCAACTGTCGTTGACGTTAATCGCCGGGAACAGCAGCGTCCCCGCCTTCTCCATCTCGTACAGCCGATGCACCCCAGTCGTCGTTTCCTCGCTGACGCCCTTCACCGCCTTGCCCACATTCGTCCAGCGCTGCGGCGTCTCCTTCAACGTCTTGGCTAGCAACGCCAGGATAACCTTGTATTCCTTGTTCTCCGTCGTCTCCAGACCCGGAACTTTCCCCGCCTTCTCAAACTCCGTCCCCTTGTGGATCAGCAGCGTCACGTCGCCGCCGTCGTCCACAATCTGGTCTGGACCCAACTTCTCCCCCGCCGCGCCGATCCCAAAATCCAGCGCCCGCTCCGTGCACCACCAATATTCCTCCAGCGTCTCTCCCTTCCACGCAAACACCGGCACCCCCTTCGGGTTCTCCGCCGTCCCCCCATTCTCCGGCCGCCCCACCGCGATCGCCGCCGCCGCATGGTCCTGCGTGCTGAAGATGTTGCACGAACACCACCGCACGTCCGCCCCCAGCAGCGACAACGTCTCAATCAGCACCGCCGTCTGAATCGTCATGTGCAGCGACCCGACGATCTTCAACCCCTTCAACGGCTGCTTCTTCCCGTACTCCTCCCGACACGCCATCAACCCCGGCATCTCATACTCCGCCAGCTCAATCTCCTTGCGCCCCCACTCGGCCAGCGACAAATCCCGCACCTTAAATTCCAGCTTCGTCTCGCCTTTCGAACCCTTCACCGCCGGTTTCGTCATCATCTGCGTCATAAAAAATCCTCTTTCTTTTCGTAGGGTCCGCACCGCGGACCAATTCCCAATTCGTCCAAACCACTTTCGGCCCGCCACGCGGACCCTGCATTTCATTTTCGTCTCGACCAGTAACCTGGCCTTCGCTTCGCGTGCGCCACTGCAATCACCTGCACACCATCCGCGGTCATCCGATACACCAGCAGATACGGAAAGCGCCAGAACAGGTGGCGCCGCGTTCCCGATAGATACTCCGGAAACCGTTCCGGCGTCTCTGAGACCTCATCGACCGCCCGATCAAGTTCCGCCATAAAGCGCCGTACCGCGTGCGCGCTGCGGACGGCATACCAGGCTCGCGCTTCTGCCGCCTCTCTCGCGGCAAAGCGGTGAAACTCAATCCGCTTTCTCATCGCCGGTTCCCTCGCCCGCGATAATTCGCCGAGCCACGTCCCACGGAATCGCCGTCTCCTCACCGCTGTCCAATTGACGAATACGTTCCTCTATCTCCAGACGCCATGCTGACACGTACTCCGCGTCGGCAACCGGGTCCAGCGTCTCCATCAGCCGC
>JBBRIN010000482.1:0-3910 GCA_038221115.1 Tepidisphaerales bacterium | reverse complement strand
ACTTCCGCAAGCTCCTGGGGCAGAAGGACGTCGAGGCGGTCGTCATTAGCACGCCGGACCACATGCACGCCATCCCCGCCGTGATGGCCATGAAGCTGGGCAAGCACGTCTACTGCGAAAAGCCCATGACCCACTCGGTCTATGAGACGCGGGCGCTGACCGACTACGCGCGAGAAAACAAGCGCGTCACCCAGATGGGCACGCAGATCCACGCCGAGAAGAACTACCGCCGCGTCGTCGAGCTGGTCAAATCCGGCGCCATCGGCTCCGTGCGCGAGGTTCACGTCCTGTGCGAAAAAGTCTGGGGCGGCATGAAGCCCATCACCGAGTCGATGGAGCCGCCGACCAACATCCACTATGACCTGTGGGTCGGCCCCGCCGCCTTCCGCCCCTACAACCCGACGTACCTGCCGGCCAACTGGCGCAGCTACTGGAACTTCGGCAGCGGCTCGCTCGGCGACATGGGCTGCCACTACATCGACCTGGCCTTCTGGGCCCTCGACCTCAAGTACCCGACCCGCATATCCGCCGAGGGCCCCCCACCCGACAAGGAAAATTGCCCGAAGCAATGCACCGCGCACTGGGATTTCCCCGCCCGCGGCGACCAGCCGCCGGTGAAGCTCAGTTGGTACGACGGCGGCGTCAAGCCCGAGCAGTACAAGGAATGGGGCCTCAACCCCAAATGGACCTACGGCGTCATCTTCATCGGCGACAAAGGCATCCTCTTCGCCGACTACAGCATCCACAAGCTTTACCCCGAAGAGAAGTTCAAAGGCTTCACGCCCCCCAAGCCGACGATCGCCAATTCGATCGGCCACCACAAAGAATGGGTCCAGGCCTGTCTTCACAACGACTGGACCGCCCCCCTCTGCCGCTTCGACTACAGCGGTCCGCTGACCGAAACCGTGCTCCTGGGCACGCTCGCCTATCGCCTCGGCAAGACTTTGGAATGGGACCCCATCCAACTGAAATGCACCAACGCCCCGGAGGCCGACGCCATCATCCGGCCGACCTATCGGCAGGGATGGACGCTATAATCTGAACGATGTCACCCGTCGCCGAACTGAATGTTGGCCGCGACCGCCTCCTCGAGCAGCAGCACCTCCTGCTCGACGATGTATCGTGGTCCTACTACGAGCGCACGCTCGGCGAAATCGGTAACCGCCCCATGCGCGTCACCTATCACCGGGGCAGGATTGAGATCACGGCGCCGATCGCGGAGCACGAATCGGGAAAGAAGCATATCGCGCGGCTGCTCGAACTGCTCGCATTCGAGTTGAACATCCCGCTCGCCTGCTTCGGTTCCACCACCTTCCGCCGCCAAGACAAGGACGCGGGTCTGGAGCCCGATGAGTGCTACTACCTGAAGAACGCACTGCGCGTGCGAGGCATGAAGCGCTTCGATCCGGCGATCCATCCCGCTCCAGACCTCGCCATCGAAGTCGACATTACAGCCCGTTCCATCCCGCGCCAGCCGATTTACGCTGATCTGGGCATCTTCGAGCTATGGCGCTACGATGGACATCGCCTCTCGGTGCTGCTCCTCGACGAGTCGGGAAGATATAACGCATCGCCCGCCAGCGCGGCCCTGCCATTTCTCCCGATGGACCGCTTCGAAGCGTTCATCCATCGCATGGAACAGGATGAGCAACCGACGGTGCTCCGCGACTTTCAAGCATGGGTGCGGACGCTTCGGCCGGCGTAAGCGTCATTTCAAGTTGGCGTTCAAGAACTCGCGCATCCACCCCTTCACCTCATCTGTCTGAAATTCCTTGCCGCCATGCCCCGCTCCCGGGATCACATGCAGCGTCGAAGGCACTCCCGCCTTCCTCAACGCCTCGTCCAAGCGCACGCTCTGCACCAGCGGCACCTGCGGATCCTTGTCGCCGTGAAGAATGAGAAACGGTGCATCCCCCGCCGACACCTGCCAGAGCGCGCTGGCCTGCTTCGCAAAGTCCGGCCGATCCTCCACGATGCCTCCAAGCAGCTTCGCCCCGTTCGCCTTCGCCAACTGTTCATCGGTCTTGTTCGCGCCAGCCATGTTCGCCGGCATCGTCAGCAGGTCCGCCGGACCGTACATATCGATGACCGCCTGTACCTGGCTCGACACATCCTCGCACAGGGGCCGATCCATCGTTCCCATCAGCGCGGCCAGGTGTCCGCCCGCCGACCCGCCGGCCGCGGCGATGTGCTTGTCGTCCAGGTGATATTGCTTGGCGTTCGTCCGCAGCCAGCGTACCGCCGCAAAGCAATCGTCGATCTGCGCCGGCCATTGCGCCTCGTAGCTCAGGCGGTATTCGATGCTCGCCACCGCGTATCCCTCGCCCGCAAGCCAGACCAGCGGGCACGCCGTCTTGCTGCCCGCGTTCCATCCGCCGCCATGGACCCACACGACCACCGGCAACGCCGCGTTCGGCTCCTTCTCCGGCAGATAGAGATCGAGCAGCACGGCGCGGCCGTTCGGCTTGGCATAGGTTTGATTCGCCACTCGTATGACGCCCGCCGGCAGCGCCACTCGCGCATCGGCAGCGGGCCTCACGCCCTTTCCCTTCGCGCCGGTGATCGTGTCGCCGAGTTCCGCCCTGGCGTCGTCGGCGATCGCCAGCAGCCGATTCACCACGTCCGGGTGCTGGTCGGCGATGTTGTGCCGCTCGCCGACATCCTGCTTCAGGTCGTACAGCGTCAGCGGCATCTGCTCGACGCGATAGCCGTGCCGGCTGGCGATCCCGCGGATGCCCGACTCCTCGATCGACAGCGGCTTCATGTTCTCATAGTCCGACGGCTTGCCGCCCTTCCCCGGCGCGCCCGCCACCGTCAAATACTCGTGCGGCAAGTGCAGCTTCCAGCCCCCCTGCCGCACCGCCTGCAACTCCTCGCCGGAGTAGTACCAGAACACGTCCCGCCCTTTTGCACCTTTGTCGCCGAGCAACAGCGGCCCCAGATCCTGTCCATCGATTTTCTGCGCGGACGCCTTCGCGCCGATCCATTTCGCGAACGTCGCGTACAGGTCCATCGAGCTGACCAGCTCTTCGCACACCCGCCCCGCCGGCACATGCCCGGGCCAGCGCATGACGAAGGGCACGCGCACGCCGCCCTCGAACGTTGTCAGCTTTCCTTCCCGCAACGGCCCTGCCGAGCCCGCGTGCTCGCCATAGGAGAGAAATGGGCCATTGTCCGAGGTGTAGATCACGATCGTCTTGCCCTCGACGCCGGCGCGCTTGAGCGCGTCTTCGATCTGGCCGACGCCCCAATCCAACTCCTGAATCACGTCCCCATACAGACCCCGCCCACTGGTGCGCTTGAACCTCGCCGATGCCGCAATCGGCACGTGCGGCATGATGTCCGCCAGATACAGGAAGAATGGCCGATCCTTGTTCTTCTCAATGAAGCCGACCGCCCGTTCCGTCAGGACGCGCGTGAACTGCGACTGATCCGGATCCACCGACACCGCTTTATCGTTCTCATACCACGGCAGCGGCGGAATCCCCCGCGTCACCGGGTGCAGCGGGCCGTTATCGTTCGAGTAAGGAATTCCCGCCCACTCATCAAACCCGCGTTTTACCGGCAGAAACTGGGCCTCGTGCCCAAGGTGCCATTTGCCATAGCTCGCCGTCGCGTACCCCTTGCTCTTGAACACCTCGCTCAACAGCGTCTCGCGCCGGCTCAGTCCCACCGTCGAGGTATGATTTAGCGCCCCGCCCATTCCCACACGGTTGGCGTAACAGCCCGTCATCAGCGCCGACCGCGACGCCGTACACACCGGCTGCGCCACGTAGAAGCTCGTGAAGCGCGTCCCGTCCGCCGCCAGCCGATCCACATTCGGCGTGCGCACATCCGTCGCGCCGTAGCAACTCAGATCACCGTAGCCCTGATCGTCCGCCATGACGATGACGACGTTGGGCAGTTCGGT
>JBBRIN010000481.1:0-3917 GCA_038221115.1 Tepidisphaerales bacterium | reverse complement strand
GGCGAAAAAAGGAAAAAGGTATCCCACCACCAACATGAATGACCTGCTCTTGCTTCCATCGATAGCCACCCTCGGTCTCACGATTGCAGCAAGTCTTGTTTGGGTCGCACGCGATGCCGCAAAAAGAGAAAGAAGTTCAGTCTGGATTGCGTTCTTGTGCCTCGTCACCTGGCCGATCGGTTTTATTATTTGGCGAGGCATTAGACCTCCGACTCCGATCCCGAAAAATGCCTAACTTTGAACGTTCTGATTCGCCGTAGCGCGAATCGGGACGCTGGTTGCGGCCCCAGAAAAGGGGTCGGCCCCAAAGGTCTCGAAGCGCACTGACAGGGTCTGCTCGGGTATGACGCGTGGCTTTGAGTCCGTGCAGGAAGCGACGCACGATCTGCGTCGAAGCCGCGAAGCCCAAGGCGTGTCGGACGACAATCAGAACCCAGCGTGACGACATTCTGAAACCAGCAGAGAAGCTGGAGATTTAGAAGCGCCGTTGGTCTGACGTTGGTGAGGCTCGGGGCCCACGCGGGCCCATGATAACCGAGCACCAATACCAACGACTGATGAAAGAATATACGAAGTCCGGCGTGCTCGACACGGCGGCGATGAAAGCAGGCATGCACCGCGAAACGGCGGCAAAATATGTGAGCGCGGGGCGAGGTCCGCAGCCAGAAAAACGCCGGGGGCGACGGCGAGCGGACCCGTTAACGACCATCTGGCCGGCAGCGGAGCGCCTTCTGATCGACGCGCCAGAGGTGGAGGCGAAGGCGTTGTTCGAGCATGTGCTCGCTCGCAGCGATGCGCCACAGGCGCAGCTGGCGCTGCGCACGTTCCAACGGCGAGTGCTCAACTGGCGGCGGCGCCATGGTCCGCCGAAGGAGGTGTTTTTCCCGCAAGCGCGTGAACCCGGCGCGAGCGTGCAACTCGATTGGACGCATGGGACGGAGCTCGGCGTGACGGTCGCCGGCGAGAAATGGGAGCAACTGCTGTGTCACGCCGTGCTGCCCTACTCGAACTGGCAGTGGGCGGTGCCGTGCCGGTCGGAGTCGATGTTAGCGATGCGCGCCGGATTGCAAGCGGCGCTCTGGGCCTTAGGCGGGGTGCCGGCGAAGCTACAAACCGACCACAGCTCGACGGCGACGCATGTGCTACATCGCACCACGGGCCAACGCGGCTTCAACGTCGAGTATCTGGCGTTGTGCCGGCACCTCGGGCTCGTGCCCTGCACGATCAATCCGTCGTGCCCCCACGAAAACGGCGACATCGAGTCGGCCAACGGACACTTGAAGCGGCGGCTGGCGACGCATCTGACGCTCCGCGGCTCGCGCGAGTTTGCCGACGAGGCGGGGTTCGCCCGCTTCGTGGCCGAAGTCTGCACGGGCGCCAACGCACTACGCAGTGTGAAAGTGGCCGAGGAGCGGACGCGGTTGCAGCCCTTGCCGGCGACGCGTTATCCCGAAGCCGACGAGTCGCGGGTGCGCGTGTCGAGCTTCAGCACGGTGCGGATCAAGCAATGCGCCTACTCGGTGCCGGCGAAACTGATCGGGGCCATGGTGCAGGCGCACATCACCGAAGCAGAAATCGTCGTGCGGCATGAAGGGGTCGAGGTCGTGCGCTACCCGCGCACCATCGGCCATCAGGCCCGGATTGATTATCGCCACATCATCGCGTCCTTGACGCGCAAGCCGGGTGCCTTTGCGGGCTACATTTACCGGGAGGAGTTGTTCCCCCGACCTTCGTTCCGGCAAGCCTACGATCAGCTGGTCCTCGCAGATGAACGCAAAGCGGATCGCCATTACCTCGCCCTGCTCGCGCTGGCGGCCGAGCGGGGCGAGGACGAGGTGGCCGCCGCGGTCGGCGTGGTGTTGCGTGCGGCGGGGGTGCCCTGGCCGCACGCCATCGCAGCGGCGCTCGGCCAGCGCGAAACCGTGGTGCCGATCTTGGCGGCGTTTACGCCCGAACTGCACAGCTACGATGCGCTCATCACGGAGGTGAGTGCATGAGCGCCGGGGGAGCATTGGCCGGACCGTTGCGCTCGCTGTTGTTGACGACCATGGCCCGCGAGCACGAGGACGCGCTCGCTCGTGCCGAGGCGGAGAACTGGGGCTATCGCCGCTTCCTGAGCTATCTGGTGGAGAACGAAGTCAACGAGCGACTCCGCCGTCGCATCGAACGGCAGCTGAAGGAGTCGGGGCTGCCGCCGGGTAAGACCGTCGAAACGCTCGAAGAGAAAAAACTCCCGGACAAAGTCCGGCGACAGCTGCCGACCTTGCTCTCGGGCGAACTAATCCGCCGTGGCGACAATCTGCTGTGCTTCGGGCTGCCGGGTCGCGGCAAGTCGCATCTGGTGGCCGCCCTCGGCCGCGAATGGGTCCAGCGCCACCAGTTGAAGGTGCTCTTCACGCCGACTTTCAAACTGGTGACTCAGCTGCTCTCAGCCAAACGCGACCTGAAGCTACCGGGGGCCCTCGCGAAGCTCGACCGCTTCGATGTCGTGATCCTCGACGACATCGGCTACGTGCAACAATCCCGCGAGGAAATGGAGGTCCTGTTCACCTTCCTCGCCGAGCGCTACGAAAAGAAGTCCGTCGTCATCACCTCCAACCTGGTCTTCAGCCAATGGGACCAGATCTTCAAGGATGCGATGACGACCATGGCCGCCATCGACCGCCTCGTGCACCACGCCACGATCCTCGAGTTCAACGGCGACAGCCACCGCGCCCAGTCGGCGAAACTCAAAGCAAGTGCCTGAGTCCAGCGGTGGAGGAAGGGGGCCGAGCCGGCACCTCTCAAAGCAGAGGCGCCTGCCCCCTTCCTCCACACCTCCATCCCCAAGGCGCCGCTTTGCGGCGGCCTCTACACCAATGTCGGAATCAGATTGTCGTCACGGCTGGAAACAGATCGTCGTTGACCAGATGCCCGACCGCGACGGCTTGGAGTTAATTACCGAGATCAAGACGAAGCATCCGGCGCTGAGGATCGTAGCGATGTCAGGCGGCGGGCGGATCGGCAGCGACCAATATTTATCGATGGCCAGGGGTTTTGGCGCGCACGTGTTGCTGCGGAAACCTTTTACCCATCAGGCGCTGCTGGAGGCGGTGGAGCGAGCGCGGGCGAGTGTGAATTGAACGCCCCGCCCGCGCAGATACGGGCGGGTTGGTCTGTCGAAGCCGGGCTCAGGGGAAGAGGACGCAGACGGGCTGGGAGAGGGTGATGGTGCCGGGGACACGCGTGAGGCGGCCGGTGGCGGGATCGACGCGAAAGGAGCAGAGGGAGTCGGAATCCTGATGGGCACAGACGAGCCATGCGCCGTCTGGAGTAAGTGCGAAATTACGGGGCGCTTTGCCGCCGCAAGGCGTGATTTCGATGGTGGTGAGGAGGCCGGTGGCGGGATCGATGGCGAAGACGGCGATACTATCGTGGCCGCGGTTGGAGGCGTAGAGAAAGCGGCCGTTGGGATGGAGGCGGATCTCGGCGGCGCGGTCGGGATCGGTGATGGTGAAGCCGGCGGGCAGGGTGGAGATGGTTTGCACAGGCCGGGCGCGACCGGCCGCGGCTGCGTAGGTGCAGACGGTGACGGTGCCGTCGATCTCGTTTAGCACGTAAAAAAAGCGGCCGTCGACGGAGAACTTGGTGTGGCGCGGGCCGGAGCCGGGCGGGATGACGAGGAAGGGCGGCTCGTTGGGTGTGAGGGCGGCGGTGGCGGGGTCGAGGCGATAGGAAAATACGCGGTCGAGCCCGAGGTCGGCGATCCAGGCGAAGCGGTTGTCAGGCGAAAGAGTGACGGAGTGAGGGTGCGGTTTGTCTTGGCGGGCGCGGTTGGGGCCGAGGGGACCGGTGGTTTGGACAAACGACTGGCGCGAGCCGAGGCGGCCGTCGGCCAGGAGGGGAAAGGACGTCACTTGGCCGGCGCCGTAGCTGAC
>JBBRIN010000480.1:0-3930 GCA_038221115.1 Tepidisphaerales bacterium | reverse complement strand
CCGGCGAACGTGCCGCCGCTGTAATTGAACGCGCCGTAATTGGTCAGCGTTCCGTTGAACACTCCGCCGGATTGAGCGAACGCGCCGTTGTTCACGACCGGCGCCGCGAGGGTGCCGCCGGAGAGGTTGTACACGCCGGCGCTCGCCGGTGTGGCGGCGACGGTCAGCAGGCCGCCGACCGTGTGAACACCGCCGGTCTGGTTGAACGTTCCCGCGCCGCCCTGCGCGCCGACCGACTCGGCGTTCGTCACGACCAGCTTGCCCGAGTCGCTCAGATTGTAGGTTCCCGTCGAGCCAGGATTGATTCCCACCAGCAGCGAACCCGTGGTGTGATTGCCACCGGAGTGATTGAACGTTCCGGTGCCGTTGTAGGCGAGGATTTCCGAGCCGGCCACGGTCAGGGAGGAAGTGTCGCCGGACATCGTATATTGGCCGGTGGCCGCCGGGCCGGAATTGGCGAAGGTAAGGTTGCCGCCCACCGAGTGGCTCCCGCCGGTCTGATTGAACGTGGCGGAGCCCAGGCCGCCAAGGGTTGCTGAGCCGGTAACGGTGAGCGAGGCCGTGGGAGCCAGGTTGTAGGTGCCGCTGGAGCCGGCGTTGTTGCCAAGGAAAAGCGACCCACCGATGGAGTGAGCACCGCCGGTGTGATTGACGGTACCGCTGCCCCCGTTGCCGACGTACTCGTGGCCGACGACGGCCAGCGACGCCGTGCCGCTGAGATTAAGCGTGCCGCTGGAGTTCGCGCCGGACCAGCCGAGGTAAAAATCCTCGCCGAGGGTGCTGTTTCCGCCGGTGAGGTTGTAGACGCCGGAGGCGCCATCGTTGACGCCCAGGAACACCCGGTTCCCCACCGCATGGTTTCCGCCAGTTTGGGTGAGGGAACCGGCCCCGTTGTAGCCGACGACCTCGACGCCGGTAACTCCGAGGGTTCCCGCGCCACCCAAGTTGACCGCGCCGGAGGATCCGGTGGTAAGAAACCCCAGGTACAGGTTGCCGAAGGTGTGCGTGCCACCGCTCTGGACCAATGCGCCGCTTCCGCTGTAACCCAGGATGCCCGTGCCGGTGGTCAGATTGTTATTCGTCTGTCTCAGCGTGATCGAGCCGGCTCCCGAGCTGTCGACGGTCAGTTGACCCAAGTTGGCGGGCAGCGCCAAATTGTCCAAAGACAACGTCGCCGCCGCGCCGGGGAGGTTGGTGAGCGTCACCTGATCGCCGCTCACCGGCGGCGTCCCCACCGACCAGCCGACATTGTCGGCCCAGTTGCCGGTGGCCCCGGTCCAGGTGTTGACGCCCGCCTGCACGGGTCCGGCCGGCAGGCAAGCCAGCACCGCTGTCGCCGCCGTCGCCGCGGCTATGGCCAGCGCCGTACGCGGTTGCCGGGCGCGGTCGCGCTTGCCGAACCGCACGGTGAGAACCTTGGGCTTCTTCTGCGCAAAAACACGATTGAAAAACGTTTCCGTCTGCATCTCTAACTCCTGTGTGGCATTCCACACCTTGGTTGCCGATCCGGGGGACCCATCTCCGCCCCGGTTCACAAACCGTTGGCGCGCAGTCTCCCTTTCGCCGGAGCCCTGCTCCGACGCGGCCTGTTGTTGATCGAATCAGTAAACTTGGCTTGGCTCAGGGCGCGTAAGGCGTCAGCACCATGTCCTTGTTGACCAGCACCCGCAGCGGCCAGCCCGTGCGGATCGTGATGGTGGGTTGTACGTCGAGTTCCTTCGTAATGACCTTCTCGCCGACGCGATTCACCTGCTGCGCGACGGAGTCGCCGATCGCGTCTTGCCCTGTTCCTCCGCCGTTGCCGCCGTTGCCTGCACTACTTCCCCCACTGTTCCCGGAGTGGGGACTGCGGGCCAAGTTCCCTGCGAACGCGAGCGCGGTGGTCAGGGCCGTGGCTTCCGCGAGCTTGCCCAGGTGATAGTCCACCTCATCGGCGAGTCCGGCCTGGCCCGAAGGATCGGTGCCGGCCATGCCGTCCAAAATGATCGAGTTGCCGTTGGGATAGATCAGCCTTTGCCAGACGAGCAGCGCCCGGTTCTGGCCGTTGGTGACAAGGCTCTGGTATTTACCCAGCAGCCGACTGCCCTGCGGCACGAGCAGATAATCGCCCGTCACCGAGTCATAGACGTTCTCCGTCACCTGGCCGATCACCTCACCGGGCAGGTCGGTGTTGATGGCGGTCACCAGCGCGCCGGGGATGACGCTGCCCGCCTTGAGCTCATACTTGGATTGCGGAAACAGGAGCGGCTTGGTCAGGTATGGCTCGATGGCCGATGCCTTAGAGAGGAAAGCTTCTTTTTCGCTTTGGTGGTTCTGCAAAACTCCGCTGCCCCCATCGCCCGTCGCCGCACCGCCGGGATTCATGCCGGAGGGCAGATCAGCCGTGGCATGAGCATGCGCGTCGGGCATGGCCATTCCCGTGCGAGCTGTGGGCATCGTCGTCGGAAGGATCGATTCGATGACGCGGGCCGATTTGGCCCCCGCGAACAGAAGCGGCGAGTCCAGCGCCTGTTCCGCCTCCTTCCGTTGTTGCTCCAGCAGGTGCCGGCGCAATTCCGCGAGCTGGCGCAATTGTTCGGCGAGCGCCTGCTCCTGCGCGGAGGGACCGGACGGCCCCGATGGCCTCGTGGCGGGCGCTGACGGGGTCGTCAGACTTTCATAGCCGATGCCGCGTGCGGCTTGGCGCACGTCAAAGGAATAGTCGCTCGGCAGGTCCCTGACGGATTCATTAGGGCCAGTGGGACGGATCGCGTTTTCATCGGGAACTCCCTCATGCTTCGCGCGCCGCGGATCGCCGAAGCCCGCGACCAGGATGACCAGCCCGAGTGCCGCTCCGAACACGGCGGCCAGCAGGACGGCGCGGCGGCTGATGCGCGTCACCATCGGGCGCGGCCCGTGCAGCGTGACCGGCGAGTTTGGGGGATTTGCCGTTGCCGGGGTCATGGGGCTGTTCATTTGGGTCATGGCATTTTCTCCAAGGGGGACCATTCAGTTGCGGTCCTTCGTGGCGTAAATTCAATCCTTTACTTCCGCACGCTGAATGCGGATGACGGTTTGGGGCGTCATCCCCATGCGCAGTTCCGCCCGATCGAACAACCGGTCGACGATGTACCACTCCCCCTTGACCCGGTAATTGACCAGCTGCGCATCCCCCTTGCGTCCGAGCACGAATAGTGGCGGCGCTTCGGTGACGGCGACCTTCGGCGGGAACTGGATGTAGGTTTTGCGTCCGTCATCGAACGCCCGCAGCGGACACCACGCGGGGGCGGACACGTTCTTCTGTCGCACGATGAGATAGTTGAAGTTCACTTTGGCCAGATCCATCCCGGTCGCCACCGTGGCCTGGGCGACGGCTTGAACCTGAGCTTGCTGTTGCGCCACCTGATTGCGGATCATCACCACGTCGCCGAACGGATAATGCCAGGCAATCATGGTGTGATAGGTCGGCGCGTCGGTACTGGAGAGATCCATCGTGTAGACGCGCTGGTCGGTCGTGATGACCAGGTTCGTCGAGAGCGCCCCCTTGCGCGGCTTGAGGAGCAGAAGCGTTTGGGCAGTCGCTCCCGAACCGGAATCGACGCTTTGGACGACCCACCGCGTGGTGTCCCCCGCAGCGGCGGTAATGAGCCTCTCCCCCGACGCCAGCGCCACCGTCGTCACGAAGCCGGGGCTGGTGAGGGCGGTGTAGACCACGCCGGGGGCGTAGTCGTAATACTGGATCGCGTTCAGGAACGCCTCGGAACTGGGCTGCGCCGTCGCCGCATTCTTCGCGGCGGCAATCGCGGCGGGTCCGGTCGTGGGAGCAGCAGGCGGGCGACCCGTTCCACCCGCCGTCGATCGCAGTTGGGGCGTCGTCACCGGCACCTTCACCTCAACGACCGTTCGCGTGGGCAGATCGGTGTCATCGCGCTGCCGGACGGCGGCTTTCAG
>JBBRIN010000479.1:0-3936 GCA_038221115.1 Tepidisphaerales bacterium | reverse complement strand
CAGAACCTCGACCGCTTCGGCCCTGCCGACCTTGTCGAGCTTCAGGACGACGCCACCATCGTCGCCATCAACGACCAGATCGTGGCCGGCCTCGACGTCATCACCGACGGCGAGCAATCCCGCCTCGATTTCAACCTCTCCTTCTACGGCTTCATCGAAGGCATCGCCCTCGAAGCCGCCCCCCCGCGCCGCTTTGGCCCGCCCGCCCACGACCAGCGCGGCAAGCACGCCGTCACCTCCGAGATCCGCGCCCCGCGCGGCCTCGGCGCCGTCGATGAATTCAAACGCCTCCAGCGCCTCGCCCCCCCAAGCCAGGCCCACCGCCCCGCCCTCAAAGCCAGCGTCCCCGGCCCCTACACCCTCAGCGGCCGCCTCCTCCCCAACCATCAGTACAAAGACCGCTGGGCCCTCACCGAAGCCCTCCTCCCCCTCGTCCGCGCCGAGCTCGAATCCCTAATCTCCGCCGGCTGCCGCGAGATCACCGTCGACGAACCCTCCATGAGCTGCTACGCCCACCGCGAAGATCCCAAGCGCTTCGTCGATATCTTCAGCCGCACCGTCGAGCCGATCGCCGGGAAGTGCCATCTATCCACCCACCTCTGCTTCGGCAACTACAAAGCCCGCGCCGTCGGCCCCCGCCAATACGCCCCCATGTTCCCCGCCTTCCTCGACATGAAGGTCGACGAAATCCACCTCGAAATGGCCAGCCGGGAGTTCGCCGAAATCGAGCTGATCGCCGAGATCGCCAAAACCAAAGACGTTGCCGTCGGCATCATCGACGTCAAAAGTTACTACATCGAAACCCCAAATGACGTCGCCGACCGTGTCCGCCGCTGCCTTAAACACGTCACCCCCGACCGCCTCAGTTTCGCACCCGATTGCGGCTTGAGTCAGACGGCTCGGTGGGCGGCAAGGCAGAAGTTAAGCAACATGGTTGAGGGCGTGAGAAATGTCCGGAAGGAGTTGGGGTTGTGAAAGAGCCAGTCCTTTCTGACGAGAGTTTGCTCGCCGATATCGATGCCGTGCGACGGCGAGCTGGTATTTTGGACCTCTGGTGGCTGGGGCAGAGTGGGTTCCTCATTCAGCACCGGGGCCGGTGGGTGCTCGTGGACCCCTACCTGTCCGACTCTTTGACTTCGAAATACGCCAATACCGACAGGCCTCACGTTCGGATGAGCCGGCGCGTCATCGATCCAGGGAATCTGGCGCAGCACCTCTTTGTTCCAATGAGCATCACCAGTAGTCACGCTCACACAGATCACTTCGATCCTGACACACTGAAGGGAATTGTCGACTCATGGTGCTTAGACAAGCTCATCGCCCCCAAATCCGAACGACAGAAAGCAATCGAACGGTCCACCGGGCAAATGGGGCAACATCAGGAACATTCACCGCCCGCCATCGAGTTGGCGGACGACGGCACACGACACCAACTTGGTGCGGGCATCATGGTTCACGGGATCGCATCAGCGCATGAGACGGTTGAGCGGGACGCGGAAGGTTTCTGCAAATTCCTGGGGTATGTGTTCGAATTTCATCCAAGTAGCGTGACCGCAAACGGCGAGGCATTCGTTGGCGACCGGGAACTGGCAATCTACCACTCCGGCGACACCATCCTTTACGACGGCCTCGTCGAAAAACTCCGCCCCTTCAACATCGACGTCGCCCTCCTCCCCATCAACGGCCGCGCCCCCGAGCGCCGCGTCGCCGGCAATCTCTGGGGCCGCGAAGCCGCCTGGCTCGCCAAACAAATCAACGCCAAGCTCGTCATCCCCTGCCACTACGACATGTTCGAGTTCAACACCGCCACCCCCGACGAATTCGTCGCCGAATGCCAGCGCCTCAACCAACTCTACCGCGTCCTCCAACTCGGCGAACGCTGGAGCAGCTCCGAATTAAATCTCCAAGAGAATTCGTCGAAGAAACAGATTTGAACCACAGAGAGCACCGAGAAAGCAAAACAAGAATTCTCTTTTCTTCCTCCGTGCCCTCCGTGCTCTCTGTGGTTAATCCTTACTGGAGCATCCCATGAAGCGTTGGCGAATCGCCGGCATCAACTTCGATCACATGCACATGGGCGACCTGCTGCAAATGGTCGCCGACCATCCCGCCGCCGAAATCGTCGGCATCTGCGATAAGGCTCCCGATCGCATGTCCCCCGCGCGCCAGAAACTCAACATCCCTGCCGATCGCATTTACACCGATTACCGCCGCTGCGTCGAGCAATCAAAGCCCGACGTCGTCATCCTCTGTCCCGCCACCGCCCGCCACGCCGACTGGGTCGAACGCATCGCCCCGCTCGGCGTTCACGTTCTGATGGAGAAGCCCTTCGCCGCCTCCCTCAAAGACGCCGACCGCATGATCGCCGCGATGAAGTCCTCCGGAAAGCAGCTTGCCATTAACTGGCCCCTCCGCTGGTATCCGACGCACGTCACCACAAAGCGCCTGATCGACGAAGGCGCGATCGGCGAGGTCACCGAGGTTCACTATTACGACGGCAACCGCGGCCCCATGCGTCACCTCGCCGACAAACAGGAAGTCTCCGAGGCCGAAGCCAGCCATCGAAAACAGGAAAGCTGGTTCTACAGAAGGAGCGAAGGCGGCGGCTCACTCCAGGACTATCTCGGTTACGGCGTCACCCTCGGCACGTGGTTCCACAGCGGCCGCGCCCCCATCGACGTCACCTGCATCGTCGATCGCCCCATTGGCCTGGAGGTCGACGAACATAGCGTCACCGTCGCCCGCTACGACCGCGGCCTATCCAAATTCGAAACCCGCTGGGGCGCCTTCACCGACCCCTGGACCCACCAACCCCAACCCAAGTGCGGCTTCGTCATCGTCGGCGCCGCCGGCACCATCAGCAGCTACGACTACGAAAAAACCATACGCCTGCAAACCCGCGAAAACCCGCAAGGGATCGAGCTCCCCATCGACACCCTGCAACCCCCCAATCGAAATCCCATCGAATATTTTCTAAGCCGCCTCGAACAGGACCGCCCCACGGATGGTCCCATTTCCCCCGCCATGTGCCGCATCGGCCAATTGATCGTAGACGCCGCCGCCAAGAGCGCCGAAGAACGCCGCACTGTTTCCCTCGTCGCGTGATCTGAAGATCGTCCACGACTCGGCACGAATCGCACGAATAAAGTGCGGAATGAGCTCTTCATTCCTGCCCATTCGTGCGATTCGTGGATCACTTCTTCTTCGGCACGCAATAATGCCCATCCTCGCACCCGACCACAAATCGCTCGACGCACGCCTTCAGATCCTCCCACTTCCCACGGATCTCGTCGGCCTCCTTGTTGTCGATGCTATGATCCGAGTCCACCGATTTGCTCACCGTTTCCAGCAGCTCGCTGAATTCGCGCATCATCCCGCGCGTCTCATTAAAGATATTCTGTTCCCGCGACTGGCGCAGGCTCGGCACCGGGTCTGATACGAAGAAGCCGTCCGCTTCATGGCACAGAAAGCGGATCAGGTTCACGTCCTTCGTCAGCAGGTACATTTCTCGGACGCGGTCCAGCGGGTTCTTGGCCCCCGACTGGTCCGGATCGTCCGATGCCGCCGGCGGCTCGCACCACTTGTAAACCAGCGCGGGTGAAACCTTCAGCGCCGCCGCCACCGCCTTCACGCCCGGCTCGTCGACCGCAGCGCGGATGACTTCATGTGATTTCATAATGTAATTGTAAGTGGTCCGCTGCCCGTTGCCAGTTTCTTAGCCTTGCAAGTGATTGACGGCCGACTACTGTCCCTCCGGCGACCTTCTCTATGGCCCAGACGAAGCACGAAATTCAGGTCATTCTGGCCGACGCGGGCAGCGCCCCGCGCCACCGCTTCGGACAGAATTTCATGATCGACGGAAACCTCGTGCGCGCCGTCGCCGACGCCGGCGAAGTCGCGCCCGCCGACTTCGTTGTGGAGGTCGGCCCCGGTACC
>JBBRIN010000478.1:0-3937 GCA_038221115.1 Tepidisphaerales bacterium | reverse complement strand
CACCAAAGCCGTTGCGCTGATTGAGCGTCTGACGGAGAAGGGGCACAGGATCGAATGGCTTGATCTGGGAGGCGGGTTCGCGGTCAACTATAAGAGCCCGACTCAGGCGCTGCCGGTCACCGAACATGCGAAGGCTCTTTTGCCGCTGCTGAAGGATAAGCCGTACCGGATCGCTCTGGAGCCGGGGCGGTATATTTCGGGGAACGCGGGCATCCTGGTCGGGCGGGTTCTGTATCGAAAGAGCAGCGGCCCGAGGCAGTTTGTGATCGTGGATGCGGCGATGAACGACCTGATCCGGCCGACGCTTTACGAGGCTTATCACTTTATCTGGCCGGTGAGGCCGGCTGATCCACGGAACGTGCCTGCGACGCGCGACGAAGGCGGTTCGCCGGTGAATGGGGAGACCGTGGATGTCGTGGGCCCTATCTGTGAGTCGGGAGACTACCTGGCGAGGGATCGCGTGCTGCCGAGGACCGAGCGCGGCGATCTGCTGGCGGTGTTCACGGCCGGCGCATATGGGTTCGCGATGAGCAGCAACTACAACAATCGCCCGCGGGCGCCGGAAGTACTTGTGGACGGGGCGAATTACAAGATCATTCGGCGACGCGAAACGTTTGAAGATTTGATCGCTGCCGAGCGGGTGTAAGACGCGAGGGGAATTGCAACCGCAGATGAACGCAGATGCAGCTTCTCAAGCCTTGATGAATGGCATGGGTTCAAATCCCGCGCCGAGAATGCCGGCGGGGTCGGTGTCCAGCCACGTTCGCAGCACCGTCGCATAGGCGTTGCGGAAGTCGATCGCGAACTTCAGATCACCTTGATCGAGGTCGGTTAACGACGGGTGCTTGCTGATGAGGCCTGGGGTGATGGATTTTCCCATGAGGAACATTTGCGATGCCGCGCCGTGGTCAGTTCCCTGGCTGGCGTTCTGCTCGACGCGGCGGCCGAACTCGCTGAAGGTCATGGCGAGCACGCGGTCGTCGTTCTTCTGGGATACCAGATCCGCCCAGAAGGCGCCGAGGCCGTCGGAAAGCTGGGTCATGAGCTGATCGTGGCGGCCGCGCTGCTGGGCATGGGTGTCGAATCCGCTGAGGCTGACGTAGTAGACGCGGGTGGGCAAGCCGCCGCCGATCATGGCAGCGATGGTTCGAAGGCCCTGGCTGAAGGGGGTTTGGGGATATGCAACCGGCGGAGTATGGCCGCGGGTGAGCTTGAGGATCTGATCGCTGGTCAGCTTCGCGTCCATGGCGGTGCGGCGGAGGAAGTCGAGTTGGGATGCCGCGCCGCCGTCCGCCTTTCCGTCATCGCGCGGGCGATTGAGTTCGATGACGCGATCGATGTCCTGGCCGGTGTAGCGGTAGGTTTCCGGCCGCTCGAATGAAACGGGCTGCATGCGCTCGCCGGCCATGGCGAGGGGCAAGCGCTCGCCGAGGGCGATGCCAGCCGAGGCGGCTTGGCGCGGGTCGCTGCCTTTGCAGGAGTTGTCGAAGTAGCGGCCGAGCCAACCACTGGCGGGCGCCGGGCGTGCCACCAAAGGCGGCGCGGTTCAACAGATGAGCGGCTTTGTTGGCATCAAAGGGTTGGGATGCGCCCGGATCAAATGGTTCGAGCATCGGGTGAAGCTTCATGACCGCGCTCCTTTGGGTTCCACCTATTTCAACGCCGCTGTGCCGATTTCATTTCCCCTGAAACGTCTGAAACGATTGGGCGCGGCGGGCGGGAGCCTTATACTCGCTCGACTTTTGCCACAGGAGCCGCCTCGCAATGACTGACCCTCTGCTGCTGAAACTGGGCCACTCGCCCGACCCGGACGACGCATTCATGTTCTATGGCCTGGCCAAGGATAAGCTCCCGACCGGCCGGTATCGCTTTGAGCACGTGCTTCAGGATATCCAGACGCTCAATCAGCGCGCGATGCTCGGGGAGTTGGACATCACGGCCATCTCGATCCACGCCTACCCGTACCTCGCCGACAAATATGCGCTGACCAGTTGTGGATCGAGCATGGGAGACCAGTACGGTCCGATGATCGTCGCGCGCCAGCCGATGGCACTCAAGGCCCTGCGCGGGAAGAAAGTCGCCATTCCGGGGAGGCTGACGACGGCCTTTTTGGCTCTCCAGCTTTGCCTGGGCAAAGGGGCGGAAGTGGGTTCAGGGTTCAGGGTTCAGGATCCAGATAAGAAAGACGCCGAATCCCGTTCCACTGAACCCAGAACCCTGAACCCTGAACCCTCGTTTTTCTACGAAGTCGTCCACTTCGATCAAATCCCGGCGTATGTTCGTGACGGCAAGGCTGACGCGGGTTTACTCATCCATGAGGGGCAGCTTACCTTTCAGACGATGGGCCTCCACCTGCTGATGGACCTGGGGATGTGGTGGCACGAGAAGACGGCGCTCCCGCTTCCGCTGGGCGGGAACTGCATCCGCAAAGATCTGGGCGGTCAAACGATGCAGGAGGTGACCGACATCGTGAAGCGATCGATTCAGTACAGCCTGGATCATCGCACCGAGGCAGTGGACTATGCGCTGCAATTCGGGCGGGACCTGGATCGGGAATTGGCCGATAAGTTCGTTGGAATGTACGTGAACCACTGGACGCTGGATTATGGCGACCGCGGCAAGGCGGCGATCGACCGGCTGCTGGCCGAGGGAGCTGCGGCGGGGCTGGTGCCCAAGGTGGGCCGGATCGATTACGTTACGGCGACTTAGGGGTGCGGAGGACGGTCGATGGGTGCAAAGACGCGCCAGAACCCTCTCGGGCGGATTTTGGTTCTGGTGATCCCAGTGATCATAACGTGCGTGTCGTCACTGGCGGCGGAGCCGACCACTTCGACCACACGGCCTGCAACGCATCTGAGCAGGGAGGACTGGGTTACCTACACGGACAAGCCGCACCACCTTAAGTATCAGCATCCTAAAGACTGGCTGGAACAACCGCCGAGCGCGTATCCGTCGTTTATCTCACCGACGACGAAGACAGGCTCGAAGGATCCGGAGGCCGTGCTTAGCATCAACACAAAGTACCTGGGCCGTGTCCCGGACAAGTCGGGAAAGATCGGCTCGCTGACGGAGTTGGAACAGAGCGTACCGGACTTCAAAGTGGTGGAGAACGGGGAAGGCCGCCTCGGGCAGTTTCCGTGCTCGCGGTTAATTTTCACCAGCACTTACAAGGGCGCGGCGTGCAAGACGCTGATGTTGGATTTTACCCGGCGCGGCCGGGCGTATATGTTCAAATACAGAGCTCTTGCGGAGGCATACGATCGGTTCAGCGATATTGCGGAAGGGATGGCCGAATCATTTGAGGTGGAGATTTCAAAGGACTAGGACGTCGTCTGGAGCTGGCATGGCCCACCGGATTCCGCGGCATTTGGGCGTCGGCGCTTTGCTGATTGTCGCGGCGGTTTGTAGTGCCTCGGCGATGGACGCGCCCGCGCAGACGAAGCCGGCGATGGAGACGCCGGAAACAACGTCCACGACGACCTACAAGAATGACGAGCATCGCTTTCGGATGAGCTACCCGAAAAGCTGGGAATCGCGGGAAGGCACCGCGGGCATTGCGGCATTCTTCGCCGGTCCGCTGCATGCCGACGGGACGCGGCCGGTCGTGCAGGTGACAGTGCTTCCCCTTCCGGAAAAGATGATGACGCTGGCCACGCTGGCCGAGCAGATGGTCGGGTCGTTACAGCAGAAGGTGAAGGACGCGGACGTCGGCAAGGTTGAAGACGCGAGGATCGCCGGGGGCGAAGCCAAGCGAATTGTCTACACCGGCACGTTCCACGAGGACACTTACAAGTTTATCCAGACGGTGTGCGTGCGCGAGAAGAGCATCTTTGTCGTGACGTATGCGAACCTGGAGGCGCACTCGGAGAGCGCCCTGGATCTGGTGAAGGCCATGCTGGAATCGTTCGAGTTCTTGGGGGGTAAGGGGGAGGGGAAG
>JBBRIN010000477.1:0-3939 GCA_038221115.1 Tepidisphaerales bacterium | reverse complement strand
GGTGGTGGCGGAGAGCAGATGCGACGTGGCCTTCGGGGCCGTAGCCTTGGTCGTCGTCTTGACGAGAACGGCGTGGCTGGCGGCCTTCGTCGGGGCCTTCGCAGTGGCATGCTTGCCGGAAGACTTCGCCGCGGCCGGCGCGCCCTTCTTGCTGACGGCCACGATCCCGCTGCGACCGGAGTGCATCGACGTGATGCCGTACTTCGTCGCCGTCTTCACATGGCCGGCGTGCAGCGAGTGAACCGCGTGCGTCTTGTTCGTTGCGTGGGTGAGATGCGTGCGATGGGTCCTGTGGGCGACGTGACGCACGATCGTCTTGTGCGGCACCTTGGCAACGGCGGTCTTGTGGATCGCCGTCGTGTGAAGCACCGGCGACGTCTTGGTCGCGGTGTGCTTGACGGTCGAACTTGTCTTCAGTGTCGTCTTGGCAGCAGCAGGCTTCGCGCGACTGTGCGAAACGGTGGCCGCGACCGCGGGAATCGTCACCGCGCACATCAGCCCCGCGCCGAACCACTTCAACATCTTCTTACCGATCATGGCAACTCTCCTTAGCTCCCTGGCGCTTCACGGCGGGGGGCCGAATGATGACCGCCGTCCTGCTCTGGCCCGTCCCGGGCCACAGCGCGGCGTGTCAATGGGATACGACGCCCGCGAACGTCGCACGCGTCTACATCCTTATCGGACGGCCCGGCCAAAAATCATGAACAGTTCACATGCACGCCCCGCGGCCTTCAATGCGACCGCTCCCCCGCACCAGCCGCCAGCAATATTTCGATAAAAATGTCACAAAAGTGATGCATTACGTTGCAAAACGTTGCATCCCGGCGAGGCGTTCTCACTGGGCCGGTTCGCTCTTGGTCGGACCCCCACCCAGGAGGCGGCGCAACAACCCCGCCCGACCCGGCGCCGCGCCTGCATCTGCTGCGGGCCTGCGCGCCGGGAGCGTCAACTGATCCATCGTCAGTTGCAAGAAGCAGATGCACATCTCGTTGGTCGTCTGCTCGCCGCGCGTCACCCGCTGCGGCGGCGTGTTGGGGTTGTCCGGATTGGCCGTCGAGTTGTCGTAAATCGCCTCCAACTCGACTTTCGTCCCCGCCGGCAGCTTCACGGGCTCGGCAAATCGATATTGGTCCTGCCACCGAAAATCCCAATCCTTGATCCACACGAGCGGCACGACCGTGCCGTCCGGCTTTGTAGCCGTCACCTTCATCTGCTTGCCCACCAGGTGCATGTGCGGCGTGACGCCAATCAGCGTGACATCCGTCGGCGCGATAATCGTGGCCGTGCGCACGTAGTGCGCGTCCCCCGCGGGAATATCGATCTGCCGGTTCATCAACGGCCAACTGAGGGTCGCCCTCTCGATCGGCTTCGTCGCAAAGTACAAAGCCAGCTTGCTCTGGTCCGCGTGAGGCTTCCCATCCGGATGATAGTGAACCTGCATGACCAGGTCCGCCGCCTTGTGCACGGGTCGGCCAACTCCATCGGGCAGGAAGTAAGGAGTGACGCCTGGCGCCCAACCCCCGATACCGGCCGACGGCTGAAACCCAACGCCGCCGAACACGCGGTACCCGGGCTGACCGTCGGCGTTCGCCGCGGCAAGACGCCGGCCTTCGCCCTTGTCGTCCAGGAAAAACAGCGCGTGATGCACGACTGCCGTCGCGCCCGGCTTGAACTCGTAAGCCACCACATACTTGTCCGCCGGCAGATTCATCGGCATGGGGAACACGCGATATACATCGCGCCCCGAGGCGGGAACCTCAAACGGCTGTGGCATCGTGAGCACGACGTCCGGCTCTCCCAGCGACCAACCGGCTGGAAACTTGGGCGTCGGCGGCAGATCCGCGTCATCGCCCTTGGCCGCCCCACTCGCCGCCCACGCCGTCAACACATGAGTCTCATCATCGCTGAGCCGGCGCTCATCGGCGAAGTGACCAAACCCCGGCTCCGCCTTCCACGGCGGCATGGTTCGATCGTCGGTCACGCGCGCCAACTGCCTGGCATGCTTGGCCGCTCCTTCGTAGCTCGTCAGAGAAAACGGGGCCACCTCTCCCTCGCGATGGCACTTCACGCAGTTCGCGTTGAGGACGGGAGCCACATCTCGTGCGTAAGTGACTTTGGCCGGCGCGCCGTGGTCGGCCCACGCTTCAAACACGCAACCCACCACGTCGGTTTTCGTGACGAGTGGCGTCTTCCCCGCGGCAACCGATGCCAGCGCGTCCGCCAAATCGTGAGTCGATGCGGCGACTTTCTGTTTGCGTAGATCGCCCCATGTGTCGTCAATGCGCCCGCGGTACTGAACCGCGCCGGCCGCGTCGAGAACCAGCGCCTCCGGCGTGACCTTCGGCAGCAACCGCCGCGCGAGCTCGCCAGACGCATCGAACAAGACCGGAAACGAAATCTGATAATCCTTGACGTACTGCGCAGCGGCCGCGCGCGTGACGGTGGGGTCGGAAATGACCGCGAACAGCCGAACACCGGTGGGTTGCAACGCCGCCAGCCGATTCAACTCCGGCACGTATTTATTGGAGATCGGGCACTGCGTCGCAACGAACACCAGCGCGGTGGCCTTTGCGGTGGGTTCGTTGGCCAGGTCATACACCTTGCCGTCGATCCCCATCGCGCGAAGAGGGACGGGCGCGGCGCCGACAGCCCCCGGCTTTGCCGCGAGCGAAGCGGCGCCGACAGCCATCGACACACTGATGACCGCGATCGCCAGCACGAAATGCAAGATGGCGCGATTGAGAATCTTCATAGGAAACAACCCGGTTTAACCTGGCGAATCGTTCAAAACCCAATACGTCGGCCGCAAGGCATTTGTGCAACGGCCTGAAAAGGCTTTTATTGCACCGCCGGAGGATCTTCCATCATCCACTCTCGGGTCCCAGGGGCGGTGACAGGCAAATGCCCACGGTGGGAATCGAACCCACACGGACCTTACGGTCCAACGGATTTTAAGTCCGTAGCGTCTGCCGTTCCGCCACGCGGGCTATTGGTCGCCTACATCATCATGAATCGGCATTTTCCGTCAAATAAGCAGGACCTGCTTCGAAAAGCACGCGCAAGAGGTATATTCGCGCGATCCCCTTCAACAATATGACGCGATGCTCGGAGGCTCACATATGTCAATCCGGTGGATGCAAAGGTTCGCGGTTGTCGCGTTCAGCGTGATCGAATGCTGGTGCGGAGCGATGTATGCAGAGGGTGACGCTGCGGCATGGAATGCGTCAGAACGTTTCCCGATCATGTCATGGGAACTGCCGCCTCGGACGGCGGAATTTGCAGACGCACGGCATGGGCTGAGCAGCCTGGCGGAATGTGGCTTCACCGTGGCGGGGTTTGTAAGGCCCGAGCACTTGCGCGAGTGCGAGAGGCTGGGCCTCAGGGCCATCGTTTGTCCGCCCAAGGTGCCTTTGAAGTGGGAGGCGATGGCGGAGGAGGAGATTGACCGAAGGATTCATCAACTGGTCGACGAGAGCCGCGGCAGTGAGGCCGTGATGGGATACTTCATCACCGATGAGCCGGGCGTGCGGAAGTATGGCAAGCTTGCCATCGCAGTGGCCGCCGTAAAGCGGCATGCGCCAGGCAAGCTCGCGTACATCAATCTTTTGCCGGACTATGCGACGCTCGGCGCGCCGGATCGTTCGCAACTTGGAACCGACAGCTACAGCGATTACCTGGAGCGATTTGTGCGGGAAGTCAAGCCCGAGCTGATCAGCTATGACAACTATCGGGTGCAGTTCTCTGACGATCTGAAAAAGGCAAACCTCGCCGCCAGCTACTACCAGAACCTGCTGGCGGTTCGGCGTGTGTCCGCCGTTCATGGGCTGCCTTTCTGGAACATCGTTTCGTCGAACCAGATCCGACCCCAGACGCCCGCGCCTTCGCCGGCCAACTTATTGTTTCAGGCATATACCATCTTGGCGGCGGGGGCGCGAGGGC
>JBBRIN010000476.1:0-3942 GCA_038221115.1 Tepidisphaerales bacterium | reverse complement strand
GGCGGCGGCATCGTCGAGCTTTGGATAGTGCGCATAGGAGGTGAATTCCAGGGTCTCCTCGAAGACGAATTCTTTGGGCAGCTTCCCATCGGGTACGCGTCGTTCGAAATAAACCGTTCGTTGCGGCGCGCCTTCGGTCACGGTGTCCTCTCCGCGGCCGACCGGCGCCATCTGCGGTTCTGCATCGCCGCCAGTAGCGCTCAGCAGCTTCACGTCTCGCTGTTGGCCTCGATACTCCTGAGGAAAGGGGAGCCATACGCGCAGGAGCGCGCCTGGCTTCATCTCCGAAGCGCTCGACGGCACGGTGACGCTGTACTTCACTTTGTGCCTCACGGGGAGAACGTCGACCGCGCCGGTCTTATCGGCCTCGGCGATCACCGCCTGCAAGTGGGAGATCAGCGTCCAATCGGCCGCGGATGTCTTGTCCGGCGCTTCAGCGCGGCGATCCCTGGCCTCCTTGCAGAAGCGGAACAAATTCGACGGCTCACGGACGAAATACGCGGGTTGGCCGTCGATCATGCGCCATTGCAACTCCTTCGCATCGCGCCATCGCTCGACGTCGGCGAGGGTGACGCCTGGCAGCGAGGATTGGAGCTTGGCGACGAGCTGCGCAGCCGTGAGCGCGTAGTCCTGGCGGCTGCGCGCGATCAGGTCCAGCAGCTCATCGCGCGCCGATGGATCTACCGCGCCGTCGGACTTCTTTAAGAGCGTTTCAGCGTCGGCGAATCGGCCCTGGGTGACGAGTTTGCGGGCAGCGACGATGACGGGGTTGTTGGACGTCCAGCCGAGCGAGGCGCCGGTCGGCTCATCCACCTTGGTATCCGCCGCTCGATCCGCTGTCGCAAACGCCATCGACATCGCTGCTACTCCGGTTTGGATGTACTTGCGCCAAGTCATGCGTGACCTTCTCCTGATCCTACGGGTCGGGGTACATCTGGGTGGTGTTGAAAGGGCCTTCGTCGCTGAGAAGTGTACAAAGGGTGGGGTCGGATAGCACGGTTTCGAGGATGGCGGGACGGCCGTCCACGAGCAGATTGCGGGAGACAAGGCGGACGCCGTGGCTGTAGTCGACGTAGCGCTCGATGTGGACGGTGGTGAGGGGCTGAATGGGAGTCGCATCAAGCTTGTGCCAGCCGTAGATCGCGACATGGCCGGGCTTTTCGAGGAGGCGGGGGGTGAGGACAATGTCTTTTTTGATGCCGGCGACCACGAGGCCAAGCGGGTGGCTGGCGCGCTGAGATTCGATGAACTGATGGTGCTGGAGAAAGGATTCGACGGACTCGCGATTCTGGGTGAGGGGGTGAGGCTCCAGCTTCAGATCGGCCTGTTGGTAAATGGCATCGACGATCTTTCGCGTGGGAAGGGAGCAGTTGAACAGCGCGGCAAGGCGGCGGGCGGTGCGCGGGGTCATGGGGACGCGAAAGAAGTCCGTGTCGGAGCCGATGGAGAAGTAGTCGGGCGACACCTGAAGCTCGGCGGTGTGGCCGTTCGATTCGAGATGGATGGATTTGAAATGGCGGAGGAAGTCGGGGAGGTTGCCGCGGGAGAGCGCGTCGAAAATAGGTTGCTCCCGCTCGGGAGGCGGCAGGCCGGCGATTGTGGCGGCGAACGCGGAGCCGGAGAGGGCATCTGACGGTCGAGGAGGAAACGACGCGGCGGCGCTCGTCGCTGGCGCGGTCGCCGGGCCGGGGGGGGCGGTGGGGATGAAATCGGTGTAGGCGCGCGGGCCGCCGAAGATGCCCCATTTGGATTCGGCGGAGGTGCCGATGGTCATGGCCTGGAGGAGGCCGTTCATTTCGCCCACGAGGGCGGTGTGGAGGATTTTGTTGTCGGGATTGGGGTGGATGAAGAGTTGGATTTTGCCGCCCAAAGCACTTTGGTGATCAAAGGGACCGCGTTTGTCAGCGGTGAAAGCACTTTGTTTCTGGAAGAAGTCGATCATGCGGTGGGAGGCGCGAAATGAGCCGCCGGTCGCGCTGACGACCTTTTTTCCATTGAGCACGATCTCTCGATCGTCGTAGGCGATGACGACCAGATGCCGGGCGGCGTCGGCGTTGAGCCATGCGAAGAGCTTGCCGCCGTGATGGTCGGGGTCGTCGTTATAGGAGTGGTTGGCGTCGAGGAAGGCGATGCGCTCGACGGAGGCGGGAATGGCGTCGGCGGCGTTAATGTAGCCGAAGAGGAACGCGCCGCCACCGCTGTGAGCGGAGAGGGCGAAGGAGACGCGGTTGTCTTTAGGGAGGGCGTCGCGAGCGGTCTGGACGATCGAGATGATGCGCCTGGGGTTGTCGGCGTGCGCGGAGCGGAAGGTCGGCCAGCTCAATTCCTTCGTTTGGACGACGGCCAGAACGATATTGCGGGAGGGATCAACCGTGCGGAACTTGCGGGTTTGGGCGGCGACGTGTTGAATGTCGAAGTGCCAATCGAGCGTCTGTCCGGCGACAGGTTTGGCGCCGAGCGTCTGTTCGAGCGTGTTGCCGTTGGGCGTGGCGAAGAACAGGAGCAGAGTTGGCCTGGTGGAGTCAAAATCGGCGGCGGCGTTGAGATAAAGGCGCACGCCGGCGTCTTCAGTGGTGAGGCGCGATTGCTCCTGGTTGTCCGCGGGGGCGAAGGTGGGGATCGGCGTGGCGCGGGCCCGAGAGGCGATGAGGAGGCTGAGAAGTAAGGCCGAGGGAGCCGCGAAGGCGCGAAGGAAGCCGCGAAGAGGAGACGAGCAGAACGATTGCGGCAGCATGAGAACAGGCTTGAGGAGATGCATGGGACGCGCCTTTGGTGGGGGGATCATAATGTGGGCGGGGATGGCGCCGCTAATGGCAGGCGCGCAGACGCCGGGGGATAGCGCGGCGGAGCAGGCGAACACGGGGAATCCGGATACTCCGCAGACGCCGGTGCCGCAGAAGGGAACGGGGGCGGGCATCACGGGGAACTGGGGCGGAGTGCGCGATGCGCTGGAAAAAGGCGGGTTTACGTTTAACGGGAAGATTGCGATCGATTTCAGCAAGCCGCTGCGCGGCGAGCGCACGCGGAGCTCTGATTTCCGATATCTGGTCAACGCCAACCTCACGGTGGATACCGAGGCGCTGGCGAACCTGAAAGGCGGGACGTTCTTCATCAATTTTCAGGAGCAGCGCGGACAGAACGGAACGGTGGATGAGGGGCTGTATCAGAACATAACCAACGTGGACGCGGACGGGCGAACGCAGATCTCCGAGGCGTGGTACGAGCAGAAGGTGTGGGACGGGCGGCTGCGGGTGAAGGCCGGGAAGATGGACGCGGCGAGCGAGTTCGATTCATCGGACGTGGCGGCGGACTTCATCAATGGGTCGTTTGGCGCGCCGCCGGGGAATCCGTTCCTGCCGACGTATCCCGATGGCGCCTTCGGCGCGGATGCCTACCTGACGCTGGCCGAGCCGCTGGCGGTGGGGTTCGGGGCGTACGATGGATCGCTGGCGCGCGGCGTAAATACGGGGGAGCTCGGCCCCAAACATCTGCTGGGAGCGCCGGCCGCCGTGTATTACATCGGAGAAGTGGACGTGAAGTGGAAGCTCGGCGGACGGCGAGACGGGCAGCTGCAGCTCGGTGGATGGCGGAGCTCGGCCAACCTCACGAGGTTTTCCGGAGGCCGACAAGCGGGGGCGAACGGCGTGTTCGCCGTGATCGATCAGGCGGTGTGGCGGCTTCATCCGGAAACCAAGGACGACCCGCGAGGCATTGGCGCGTTCCTGGCGTATGACGGCGGCGACCCCCGCGTGCTGGTGGTCGCCCATCACCTGGGGGCGGGAGCGACGTGGACGGGAATGCTCGATGCGCGCCCCGCCGACGTGGTAGGCATTGCGGGGACGTGGGTGGTGTTTTCAAACCGCGCGGAGATCGGCGCGGATCATGAGCTGACGTGGGAGGGTTTTTATAAGGTTCAGTTAACCTCATACCTGATCGTGAAGG
>JBBRIN010000475.1:0-3948 GCA_038221115.1 Tepidisphaerales bacterium | reverse complement strand
CCGCCGCACTTTCCAAAATCCAAAACGAGTTTAGGTTGAGCGATACGCAGGCGGGCGCACTGAGCACGGCCTTTCTGCTTGTCTACGCGGTCGCCGCGCTGCCCCTGAGCATCTGGGCGGACCGCGGCGTGCGCAAGAATGTCATCAGCCTTTGCGTGGCGGTCTGGAGCGGCGCGACGTTCCTGAGCGGGTTGGCGACGGGCGTTTGGACGCTCTTCGGCGCGCGCGCCCTGGTCGGCATCGGGGAGGCGGGCTACTACCCGGCGGGCACGTCGCTCCTCAGCGACTATTATCCCCGCGCGGCGCGCGCCCGCGTGATGAGTAAGTGGGGCGCGGGGTCGCTGATTGGACTGGCGATCGGCTTTTCGCTCGGTGGCATCCTCGCTGGCAGTCTCGGCTGGCGAGTGGCGTTCTTTGTCACCGGGCTGCCGGGCCTCGTTTTCGCCTTCTTCGCTTGGCGGATGCGCGAGCCGGTGCGGGGTAGCGCGGACGGCTGGCGGCAGGCTGATAGCGACGCGCCGACCGCAGCGCTCGGGCCGCAACTGCGCCTGCTCTTCGGCACACCGACGGTCGTCGTCGGCATTTTCCTGCAGATATTCGCCTTTTGGGTGCTCGGCGCGGCGGCGTACTGGTTACCGGTCTATCTGCAGCGTGCCTTCGGTTTCAAGGAAGGAAAGGCGGGGACGGTGGCGGGCGCGGTGCTCGTCGTGGCGGGGCTGATCGGCGTCTTGCTCGGCGGCGTGCTGGCCGACCGGTTGACGGAGCGTTGTGCGAGCGGGCGCGTGCTGGCGTGCGGGATCACGCTGGCCGCCGCCGCGCCCTGCTTCGCGCTCGCCGTTGCGCAGGGCGGCTTTGGCGGCTTCCTGCCGCTCTTTTTCGTCAGCGCGCTCCTGCTCAGTATGTATTCCGGCCCACTGACCGCCGTGACGCAGGATGTCGTGCCGCCGGGCGTCCGCGCACTCGTGGTCTCGGTGACGCTGCTGATCGGCCATCTGTTCGGCGATGTCACCTCGCCCTTGATCGTCGGTGCGATCTCGGATCACTTGGGCGGTGGCGCGCACGGGTTGAGCCGCGCGTTGCAGGTGACGTGCCCAATCATGCTCCTGTGTGCAGGGATCGTCGGGTTGATCGGCGGTCGCTTCGTCGGACGCGACCTCGCTCGGATGGAGGAACAGCGGCTCGCGCATGCGTCCTGAGAGAAACGACGTGGCTGTCGCGTGCGTGGTAGCTGGAAATAGTCGCGTTGAATGGTTGGCCATCAGGAGGAGGGAATGTCGTGGGTGAGCGGGCAGAGACACTGGCGGAGCGGTTCGAGCAGTTGAATAACGACCTTATCAGCCAGGTCGAGAGATACTCCGATGCGGAGTGGGCGGCGACGTGCGCGGATACGGGCTGGTCCGTCGCAGTGCAGGCGCATCACATCGCCGCTAATGAGGCAGAGCTCGCGGGCATGATCGGGATGATCGCGAACGGTCAGCCCGTTCCCGCGCTCAGCATGGATGCGATCCATGTCGGGAATGCCAGACACGCCGAGGAGTATGCTAACGTCTCCCGCGAGGAGACCGCAAAACTGCTGCGCGAGAATGGCGCAAAGGCGGCCCAGACGATTCGTATCTTGAGCGACGAGCAACTGGACCGCACAAGCAACCTCACCGGGCGCACAATAACCGTCGAACAACTGATCCATTTCCTCAACATCGGCGAGCTGGAGCGGCATGGCACGCATCTGCATAAGGCAGTCGCGGGCTGAGAGCCGGTGTACACAGTCAGTGAAAAGGATGGAACAACGTCATTGGAGCAGCGAATCCTTTTGGGGAGCACCCTTGAGAGGGGTAGCCAAGAGGGGTCAGGTCGCCAGTATCATTTTTAAGTGAGGGAGCAGGGTGCTTGGACGCCCCGCTTGGGCCCGTTTTTATTTGACGTGGCACGGGATGTCGGCGCGGAGACGGCGACGAAGACGGGTGATTTCTCCCTCCGTCAGGCCGATGGCGCGGGGATAGGGCACGGTGCCGCCGTACGCGCTTTCGAGATAGGCAAGGGTTGCGTCCATCGTTTCTGAGACCGCCGAGAAACTCTGGGCGTAATCCGCGCTGATCGTTTCGGCGGGCACGCCGGCGCTGCCGAGGAGCAGGGCAACGATCAGACCCGTCCGGTCCCGCCCCGCGTGGCAATGGATGACGATGCCGCCGTCCGGTGCGTCCGCAACCGCGCGGATGATGGCGGCGATCTGTTCCTGGTTTGTCGAAAGGTAAGCGGCATTGATCGCCGCCGTATACGAAAGCCCCGCCTCCTTATGCGCGACGACGGCTTTGCTGACCACCCGATCGTTGGGATCGAGCGGAAGATAGCGGGTGACGATCTCAGGGTGCTCGGTGAATGGACTTGGCTCGTCGCGCACCTCGACGGGGATGCGCAGATCAATAATCGTCCGTACGCCGTATGCTTCGAGCGCGGCGCGGCCTTGCGTATTCAACCGCCCGACCGAATCCGCGCGCACCACCGCACCCCAGCGGATCGTCCCGCCGTCGTCGGTGGCGTGACCGCCGAGATCGCGTGCGTTGTAGCACGTATCCCAGCGGAGGTGGCGTTTCGGCGTCGGCGCTGTCACCCCGCGATGATCTCCACCGGCGTGCCGACCGTGGCCCAATCCCAGATCCAGCCGGCAAAATCGGTCGGCAAGTTGACGCAACCGTGCGACATCACATGACCCCAGTTGTGGTGCCAGTATGTACCGTGGAGCGAGTATCCCTCGCCCCACGAGAGTTGGTCATTGCCGAAGTACTGGACATACGGCACATTCGGCAAGTCGTAGCCGGGGCCGATCATCTCCTGCGACAAGAAACGCTGCTGCACCCAGTACGACCCGGTCGGCGTGGCGTGGCCGACGACACCGGTGGAGACATCGAGGTCCTGGACAAGCGTATTGCCGTCATATGCCCAGAGATGCTGCTGCGCGAGATTGACGAGTACCCAGTGGCCTTGATGCGGCGTGACGCCCTGAATGGTATGAACTGGCGCGTCGCCGATCTGATCGGCACCGTCGGGCGGGGCCACGGGCGGTGCAGCGGCGCCGTGCGCCACCATGCCGAGCTGCGTGATGCGGACAGCATTATTCGCGGTCGGATCGAGCTCCAACCGGCCGCGCTCGAAATACTGGACGGTCGTGCCATCCTGCGCGAATTCTTCGGAGATCGGATCGCCGAGTAGCGCCTTTTTGCTGTTCCATACGGAGTAAAAGCCGTTCGCGGTCCAGTGCGCGGACTTCGGGGAATAGAACGCGTTCGCGGGCGACGGGCCGGTCGGTTTGGGCACTATCTTGAACGATGGGAAGCTGATCAGCGAGCCGAACTGCGCCGCCTCGCGCCCGACGCCCGCCAATTCCGGCGGATTCGAGCCCTTCTGGGCGATGCGCCCGTAGGTGTACCATTGCTCTTGTCCGTCGGCATTCGCCTTCACTTCATCGAGTGGCCAGCCGAGGCCGTCGGCTCCGCCGGTTTGCTCCCACAGGGGGCGAAAGGCGGCGGGAATCGTGTGCCCCGTTGGGCGGGCATAGAGCGGCGGTGACGCGGCGCTCGCCGTGAACGCCGCGGGCAACAACGCGGCAACGATAGCCAAACCCACCAGCAAGCGAAGGAAAGATTGAAGCCCCTGGGACCCGTTCATGCGTGTACTCCTTCGTCGCCGTCCTCCTGGACGACCGTGCAGAATGACTGTGATGCGCGTATTCGTAGAGAGCCATAGATATGCGGGACAGAGACGCGTCATACGTGGTCGTATTCGCTGTAAAGAACGAACGATCCTCCCTTTTGGTTGCGGCCTTTCTGATAATTGCCGCAATACACGGTTCCTCATCTCCGTCACGGAAATACGCGTGCAAACGCGATGGTTGCTCGCCAGCGTACGGGCAGATGCGCGGGCATTAGTACACGTAGGCTCAAATAGGTTTGC
>JBBRIN010000474.1:0-3951 GCA_038221115.1 Tepidisphaerales bacterium | reverse complement strand
GGGTCGTGCAGCAGCTTGTTCACAATCCGCCGCGCCAGTTCTTCAAGGTGGCTTTTTTCGGCATCGCCGACGTTCTGCAGCTTGTTCAGCGTGCGCATCAACTCCTCCTGCGCGACCTTGTGATATCGGCGATAAAGCGTGTCGATCAATGGCCCAAGCTCGCGCTGGCGATGCCACGACATGAACCCTTCCACCTGATCGGCGATGATCCGCCTCGCCGCGTCGATTGCATCCTTGCGCTGGCTCTGCGTTTGGCTCACCACCTGCTGCAGGTGATCCAGGTTATACAGGTAGACGTTGTCCAGCTCCTCAACCGTCGGCTCGACATCACGCGGCAGCGCAATGTCGATGATGAAGATCGGCCGATACCGGCGCGGCTTCAATAATCTTTCAAACCGCGCCCTGGTGATGATCGGTTGACTTGCGCCGGTGGACGTCACCACGATGTCGGCGGCGATCAGATGCTGATCGAGTTGATCAAAGGCCGCCGACTCACCACCGAATTCTTCCGCGAGCCGCTCGGCTTTGCTTGGATCACGATTGCAGAGCAGGAGCTTCCCGAGCTTCAGGTCGGAAAAGTTGCGCAGGACCAGCGTGGCCATCTTCCCCGCCCCGATGTTCAGCACCGTCTTGTCGTCGAAGTGATCGAAGATGCGCTTGGCATAATCCACCGCGACACTGGCCACCGAGAGCCGTCCGCCGCCGATTGACGTCTCGGTCATCACCTGCTTGCCGACGGCAATGGCGCGCTGGAACAGCGGATTCAGAAGCGCTCCCGTCGAAGCAAGCTCGCGCGCCTGATCGTATGCCTCTCGCACCTGCCCGAGGATCTGCGATTCGCCTAGCACCATCGAGTCGAGCGATGCCGCGACCGTAAACAGATGCGCAATCACCTCCCGCTCCCGTTTTTCATAAAGATGGGCACGGAACGGCCCCGGCTCGACGCCGCGCGACGCGGTAAAAAATGCCAGGATTTCCTCCGGGCTGGGCGAGCCCAGATCGGCCGTGGCCACATACAGCTCCACCCGGTTGCAGGTGGACAGCAGCACCGCTTCTGATCCCGGAAATTTTTGCTTGAACGATTCAATCGCCGCGCGTTGATCGGCCGAGCTAAACGCGAACTTCTCGCGCACCGGAAGCGGCGCGGTGGCGTGGTTGAGTCCCAGCAGGGTGAGGCGATGCATGGCGTGGCGTTAGTGTGCGCCTCCCGAAGGGATGAATTGCACGGCGATCAGCGTGCCGATCATCAGGACCAGTCCGAAGATGCTGAGCATCGCCGTCTTGCGGCCGCGGAAGGACGGGTTGATCGGCGCGTGCAGCACGAGCGCATAAACGACCCAGACGCACACTGAAAGCACCACCTTCGGCCGCAAAAACCATCGCGATCCCAGCGTCGTTCCCCCCCCGCCCCCCCCGCGTCCGACCTGCACGAAGCCCATGATCAGTCCGATCGTCAGCAGCGCAAACCCCAGCGTGACCGCGACGCGCGTGAAGTGCTCGAGGCCTTCAAGGCTTCCAAAGTTAGGCCCCGGCCCGGATTCAAGATTCCGCCGGCGCAGTTTCGCCGTGGTGACCAAGTACATGGCCCCCGCGGCGCCAGCGATCGCAAAGGCGACCGCTCCCCCAAACGCCGTGGCCAGGTGTACCCACAGCCAGGTGGTAGGCAGATACTGATGCGGCTTCGTGCGGCCAAACACCGCCGCGGCGACAAGAATAACGATCACAACCGGCAGCAGAAACAAATCGATCCCGACAATCGGATTCGCCCGTTGCACGTAGAGCACAAAACCGGCAATAAGGAGACCCAGCCAGATCAGAGCATCGAAATTATCTTCCAGCGGCAGCCAACTCCCCCGCTGCGCCGAGTGCCACCCAAGCACCGCGACCGCCGCGAGCATCCCCCAGTAGAGAAACTGCTTGGCCGCCACCCGCAGCGCCCAATTCTCGCGCCCGCGGCGCAGAACCGATACCAGCCCGCCGGCAGCGAACAGCAGAATGGAGAGGATGAGAAGGCCCAGTTGGCCGGTTGTCGGCATTAGTTCTGTCTTTGGCGCGAGCGCGCGGCCGCTGATTTTATCCCAGCTCCGGATATCGCTGTACCAGCCAGCCCCACACTTGTTCAGCCCCGCCGGCGCCCAGCGCGTCGATTGCCTCTTTCGTCGCCAGATCGCGAAACGCATCGCGGCGGCGCGCGGCGGTCAACCCCGCCGCCGCCACGATGGCCGGTCGAATGGTCAACATCGCCTCCGCCATCTCCCGCCAGCGAGGGTCGAAACGGGCCGACAGTTCATCTCGCACCATCGCCGCCAATGCCGGCGCGCCGGCCGTCGATACCGTCACGGTCACCGGTCCCTTCCGCAAGATCGCCGGCGTCGTGAAATCTCCCGGCTCGTCTTCATCCACGTCCGCGCGATTCACAAAAAGGCCCCGCTGACGCGCCGCTCGTACAACGGCGTCGTTCACGTCAGCCGAATCCGTCGCCGCGAAGACCAGCCGCGCCCCGTCAAGGTGCCGCGGCTCGAACCGTTCCGCGACTCGCTCAACGGCACCGGGAACATCGTCGTGAAACGTCGGCGAAACCATTCGAACCTGCCTGCAACCCGCGTCGATCAACCCGCGAGCTTTCCTGACCGCCACCCCCCCGCCACCGACAATCACGGCGATGACCTCACTAACGTCGAGCATAAGCGGATAGGTCGCGCGCACAGTCATGTCATGGTATCGGCGTGCCGGAGCCCGGTCCATTTCGACTGACAACGTCCCCACGCCCGCTTCACCTTTTCCGCCTTTGCCCTTAACTTCCCCACCATGGCAGACCTCAAAGTGGGACTGATCGGCGGCTCGGGCCTCGGGCAAGCGCTCGCAGCCGCAGGCGGCGGAACCCGTCACAACCTCGACACACCCTTCGGCCCAACCAGCGACGCAATCATCGAAACAGAATGGTCCGGCCTCCCCGTGCTGTTCCTATCCCGCCATGGCCCCGGCCACCGCTATCCCCCCACGCAAGTCCCCTATCGCGCCAACATCTTCGCACTCAAGCAACTGGGCTGCACGCACATCATCGCCTCCGGCGCCGTCGGCAGCCTGCGCGAAGAATTCCGCCCCAAGGACATCGTGATTGCCGACCAGCTGATCGACAAGACCCACCGCCGCCCCAACACCTTCTACGAAAAAGCCGCCGTCCACGTCGAGTTCGTCGAACCCTTTTGCCCAGCCCTGCGTCGAATCCTCTTGGAGGCGGGCTGGGGGTTCAGGGTTCAGGGTTCAGAAAATGATGCAGCCGCCTCTTCTGCTGAACCCCGAACCCCGAACCCTGAACCCTTCCGGGTCCACGATCGCGGCTGCTATGTCTGCATGGAAGGCCCCGCATTTTCCACCCGCGCCGAAAGTCTCATGCACCGGCTCTGGGGCGGCGACCTGATAGGCATGACCGCCATGCCCGAGGCCAAGCTCGCCCGCGAAGCCGAAATGAGCTACGCACTCATCGCACTCGTCACCGATTACGATTGCTGGCGTCAACCCGACCTCGGCGCCCCAGAGAAGCCGCCCGCCGTGGACCCCGCAGCCCTCCTGAAGGAAATCATCGGCAACCTCGGCGCCGCCTCGAAGAACGCGGTGCTCCTCATGAAACGAGCCGTCGAGTTAATGGCCGCACGGCGCGACGAATTGGAAGCCGCCCCCGCCCACGAGGCGCTCAAGCTGGCCATCTGGTCCGACAAATCCGCAATTGATCCCGAAGAAGTGCAACGCCTCGGTCCGCTTTGGATGAAATACTTTGATGCCAACCCCCCGCCGCAATAAGCGCCCATGCTAGAATGGCTTCGCCTCGCTCGTCGGGAAAAGTGCCGAAAGCCGCAAGCGACATAGCAGGAGTAAGCGGATGATGTCGATGCCCACCGCCATGGTCGCAAGAATGCGAATTCGCAGCCTGTGCGCCTCGATCCTGATCTC
>JBBRIN010000473.1:0-3971 GCA_038221115.1 Tepidisphaerales bacterium | reverse complement strand
CCAGCGTGACCAGGAGCCGGGTGTTCGCCTCAAGCGCCCTGGGCTCGTGATGGTAACCCGCAACCAACTGGCACGACCGGGTAAACTTCCAATGCTCCGTCAGACCCGCGCCCAGTTGCTGATGGTCGACCCCGCAAATGTCGCGCTCTGCCTGGCAGAAGTCCCCGCCTTCCTTCTGAACCTTCTCGCAAACCTGGCGGAGCTTTTCCGGATAAACGTGCAGCTCGACCAGAATGCCGACGTCGTGAATCAAGCCGGCCAGAAACGCCTCGTCGACAAATGGGAGCTTGAGCTGTTTGGCAAGCTCGCGCGCCGTGACCGCAACCGCGATGCAATGCGTCCAGAGGTCCTTTGCGGTGAACCCGTCGCAGA
This sequence comes from Tepidisphaerales bacterium, assembly GCA_038221115.1. Taxonomy (GTDB): domain Bacteria; phylum Planctomycetota; class Phycisphaerae; order Tepidisphaerales; family Tepidisphaeraceae; genus JANXVV01. The sequence continues at coordinate 3,599 of JBBRIN010000473.1, read as the reverse complement.
GCTTCACGCCGCGGAACAACTGCCCAAGGCTGGCCGCCACCGCGATATTTTTCACCGCGTTCAAACCCAGGAGAACGATCGCCCGCTCGACGGACCCGATCTGCCCCGGTAGACCGTAAAATGCGCTATTGACCACCTTCAGAATACGCGTCACCAGCGCAGGATCGTGGGCGACGATCTTGTGCAATTGCGCCGCCGTGCTCTTGGGGTCTTCAACGGTCGAGACGATCCGCGCCGTCACCTCCGGCAGCGTCGCGATCGTCGTGACCTTCTTCACCGCCTCGGCAACCAGAAGCTTGGGATCCACCACCGGTGTTGGGCTCGCGGGCTTCGCGCCGGCAGCGGCAGTCGGAGGCGTTGGTGATGGCTTGATCGTCGGCGGCGTCAGTGTGGGCATAATCAATGTCCCCTTACAAATGTTGTGCTGAACTCCTCAAAATGTATCGATTGCGCCGGCGCAGAACTTAACATTCCGAGGCGCCCCCAAACTCCCCGTCCGGTAATCGGCGTAGTGACGGCCCGCAGAGCCCCCTGGTCTTCAGTCGCCTTTTGCAGGGCTCAATAGGTAATGAGCTTGGGTGTTGGTTCTCCCGCCTGAATCGAAGCAAGCACTGCGGCAATCGTAGCCCCCGCGCGCCCCCTGCCGTAGAGATTCCGCCTGGCAAATCGCCGCGGCCGCCCCCCCCGCCAAATCGCCTTCACCGCGCGCCGAATCGCGTTTGCGTCGAACGGGACATGCATCACGCCGCGGTTCCGCTCTCGCCCCCGCTGGCGATCGCCCACGTCCAGAACCGGTGTGCCGAAGCTCGCTGCCTCAATAATGCCGCTCGATGAGTTGCCGATGAGACACCCCGTGTCACGCAGCAGCCCGAGAAAGTCGCTTCGGGGAATGTCCGGCTGGAACACAACCTCCGGTTCTCGCGTGACGCGCGACCAGGCTCGGAGAATGCCGCCCGAGCCCGGATCGTTATTCGGTCCGATGATAAACACTCGGCGGAGGCCGGCCGATCGGCTCGCATCAACCAGCTGCTTGGCCCGCGCCTCTTCCAGTCGTTCATCGGCCGACGTCGGATGGAGCAGCAGCAGCGCGAAGAGCTCATTCGACAAGCCATATCGCTTTCGGAGCACCGAGCGCCCCGCCGCCGCCTCGGTAACCCCATCAATCCCCGGGGATCCCACCATGTGAATGCGCCATCGATCCTCGCCAAGTCGTCGAAGACGCTCAGCGCTGCTGCGCGTCGCGGGAAAGTGCACGTGCGCGAGCTTGGTGATCGCATGCCGCAGCAAATCATCCAGTTGCCCCAGCGCGCGATCTCCGCCATGCACGTGCGCCACCGTTCGCCCTGAGATCGCCCCGGCACTCGCTGCGGCAAATGCTTCCACCCGGTCGCCCACCACGATCACAACATCCGTTTTCATCGCCTCGAATGCCATGGCCAGGGATGCAACGGCCTCGCCGGTCGCTCGTGCCACCTGAACCCGCGACGCTCCGGGCCTCCAAGGGATCGTCCGATCGACCTTCCATCCCTCCTGCCGAATCAGCGCCAGGCTCTTTCCGTGTTTCGGATCCAGGTGCATCCCCGTCGCTATGAGTTGCAACTGGAGATTGGGGTGCGCTTGAATGGCGCGAAGCACCGGCGCCATCAGCCCGAACTCCGCGCGCGTTCCGGTGACGAAGCAAACTCGCAATCGCTTCTTTGCAGAACTCGGATCCATCAACAGCCACCCGGCCAAAATCTACGCGGCATCCGAGAGCATGTCCCATTGAAGCAACGTTCCCGCATCGAGCGGCCGCAGAACTTTGCGACCAATCACCGCATCCGCCTGCGCCGCGGGGATCCCCGTCCCCGGCCGCTGAATGACCAAATCATCCGGCCGCAGCGTGTCCCCCGGATGGAGCTCCCGACACAGCACGAGGCTCTGCCGGCTCACGCGCCGCACCTCCTGCTCCGCTTCCAAAACTCGCTTCCCGGGCCGCCCCCGGAGCCGATCGGCCGCACGAATGTGCTTCACATACTCCGCAAACTGCGCCAGATCGGCGCTCGCGGCATGATCCGGCCCCGCAGCCGACCGGTCATAAGTAAGATGCTTCTCCACGATGCATGCCCCCGCCGCGACCGCACACGCGCCGCCAACCGCCTCCGTGGTGTGGTCGGAATAACCAACCGGCACGTTGAAGCGAGCCGCCAACTCTCCGATCCAGCACAGGTTCGCGTCATGTGACTGCGTCGGGTAACTGCTGACGCAATGCAGAAGGGCGAACGGCGCAGCCCGCTCGCGCAGCCACCCAGCCGTTCGGTCGATTTCTTCGACGGTCGCGGCACCCGTCGAGATCAGCAGCGGCTTACCGAGCGCCGCGGCATGCAGCAGCAGCGGACGGTTCACGAGGTCCGGCGAGGCAATCTTCACCGCCGGAAGATGGAGCTCGCCAATCGTCGCCACGTCGGCCAGCGAAAACGGAGTCGCCAACGGGATCATCCCCCGATCGCGGATCGCGTCGATCAACTGTTCGAGCTCGCCCTGCCGCAGCTCATATTTCCGAAGCATCTCCCCCGGCGTCGAATCCGCGCACCCCTTCTGCTGATACGCGGCGAAGGCGCTTGAGCCATGCATCAGGTTCTGCGCTCGAAAAATCTGCAGCTTGACGGCATCCGCCCGGGCTGCGGCGGCGGCCTCTACCAGCTCCAGCGCCCGGGCTAGTGATCCATCGTGGTTCACGCCGATCTCCGCGATCACGAGGGTCGGCTCTGTCGCCGAAATTAACCGTCCAAATATAGTGAGCGGATTGTTCATGATTGAATTGCCGGACACCTAGCTCACGATGCCTGTCGCAGTTCCGAACGTTCCCGAAGTACGGCCTCCGCCCAGTACAGATCCCGCAGATGGTCGACCTCCACCGTCTCATTGGGCCCGGTATGAATCCCCCGGCGGTCGGTGCCGAAAAACGCGTGCGGATCCTCCGGATGTGCTTCGCCGCGCAGCATCGATGCCCGAGTCACCGCCACGACTGCACCATCGTGCAAATACAACGGCGCTAGATCCTGACGCCGATGAATCGACCCCGCCTGCAGCGCCGTGACACGGTCGCCGTCCAATGTCGACATCCACGCGGGATGCCATTTCCCCACCGGGCAAAACGATCGCACCGAATCGCACTGACTCTTTTGCAGGAGCGTCACCGCCTCATCAATCACGCCCGCTCCCCGAACCGGAACGTTCCCGTACAGCACGACGAGCGCATCGGCATGGAATCGATGGTCCGCCGCCTCTACTTCGCGCAGCCCGTGCAACATTGCATCCTGCACGCTCGCCTCTGCGGTAGCCAGATGGGCAGGCCGCTCAACCGTGTCGAAGCCATAGGACCTGGCGAGCTGCCGAACCGTCGGACAATCGGTGGATACGACCGTGCGCGTCAAGGTCCGCGCCGCCCGAGCATGATCGAACGTGTACGAGATCACCGCCCGCCCCATCAGCAGGCGCAGGTGTTTGTTGTGCAACCCCTGGCTGCCCGCGCGGGCGAGAATGATGGCTAAAGTCGTCATGTCACACCTCGATCGATCAGGGCCGGTGCCATTCCTTGCACGCGCTACAGAGCGGAT
>JBBRIN010000472.1:0-3973 GCA_038221115.1 Tepidisphaerales bacterium | reverse complement strand
GGCCTAGCATCGTGGATCGAGTTGGGACGGGGACGCGGGTGGCGTGCGAGGAGATTTTTGGGCCGGTTTTGTCCGTGGTGCGTGTAGGGGACATCGACGCGGCATTGGAGATCGGGCGGAACTGCCCTTATGGGAACGGGGCCAGCATTTTTACGAAGAGCGGGTGGGCGGCGCGCCAATTCAAGCAGCACTTCAACGCGGGGATGATCGGAATCAATGTCGGCGTCCCGGCGCCGATGGCGTGGTTTCCGTTTACCGGGTGGAACAAATCTTTCTTTGGAGACCTGCACATTCAGGGGATGGAGTCGGTGCAGTTTTATACGCAGCAGAAGACGATCATGACGCGGTGGTTTGAGTCGGCGGAGGAGTCGCATCACGATCCGGTGTGGCGGGGGCAGAAAGGGTGAGGGTGTCAGGCCAAATGGTTTGAAGTGTCGTTCGTTGGTTGAGGCGCCCCCTCACCCTAACCCTCTCCCCCGAGTACGGGGGCGAGGGGACAGGTACTAGGATTCGACGGTGGCAAGGGCGGGGCTTGGGGCGGGGGCGAGCAGGGCGAAGGCGACGTGGCAGACGTGGCTGTTGATGCGGCGAAGGTTGGTGAGGATGTCGAGGTGAACGGCGCTGGCGTCGTGCCATTCGGGGGCGAGGTGATTGAGCTTCGTAAGGTGCGAATCGCGCAGGTGGCGGACCTGGCGATCGATCACGTCCTTGTGGCGCAACAGCTTCTCGGCGAGCCGCAGGTCGCGGGAGTGGAAGGCGGCGTCGGCCATCTGCATGTTCTCGGCGACGCGACGATCGAACTCGTTGAGGTCGGCCCACGCCTCGGGTCCGCCCTTCTCAAAAGGTATGAAGAAGGCTCCGAAACGCGACGTGCCAGACGAGGGTGCTATAGTTTATGCAATTTTGATCGAAATGTTAGCAGAATCTTAATCAAGAAATGCGTTGCGACCCAAGCCGAGCGCGCGAGCACCGCCGCGCATCCTGAGATGATGAAGCGCGAGGAGGATCTGCTCACCGGTTGCGGGAAGGCGCAGCGATGGCATTGGCCCTGGCGCGGAAAGCGAACGCAGCGCGTCCTTTACAGCAAGCCACACGCTGAGGCCCAGCAACAGCGGAGGCTCGCCGACGGCTTTGCTGCGGTAGAGGCTCACGTCGTTGCGGGGATTGTCGAGGCAGGAGACATTAAAGATCGGCGGGATGTCTGAGATATTGGGGATTTTGTAGGTTGTGGGGGAGTTTGAGAGCAGTTGGCCTTTGGGTCCGTAGACCAGTTCTTCGGCGGTTACCCAGCCCATGCCCTGGACGAAACCGCCGATGATCTGGCCGCGGTCGATGCCGGGGTTGATGGATTTGCCGATGTCCATGAGCAGATCGACGCGCGGGACGGAGAGTTCGCCGGTGAAGCGGTCGATGGAGACTTCGCTACAGGCGACGCCGTTGGTGAAATAGAGGAAGGGAGAGCCGCGGCCGGTGTCGCGGTTGAAATCGACGCCGGGGGTGGCGTAGAAGCCGCGTTCGCCGAGGCTGACGCGGAGTTCGTAGGCCTGGCAGACGACTTGTGCGAAGGTGAGCGAGCGATCGGGGGCGCGGGTGTCGAAAGCGCGGCCCTCGGCGAGGGTGATGCGATCGGCTTCGGCGGTGAGGCCGTCTTCGGGGCGGGCGAGCATGTTGGCTGCCACGGTCAGAAGGCGGGCGCGCAGGCGGCGACAGGCATCGGCGGCGGCGGCGCCGTTGAGGTCTGTGCCGCTGGACGCGGCGGTGGGCGAGGTGTTGTTGTTCTTGTCGGTGCTGGTCGGGGCGACGATCACGCGGTCATAACCGATGCCGAGTTCGTCGGCGACGATCTGGCGGACGCGCGTGTGGACGCCCTGGCCCATTTCGGTGGCGCCGGTGCTCACGATGACGGAGCCGTCCTGGTAAATGTTGACCAGAGCATTGGCCTGGTTCATCGTGCGGCGGGTGAAGGAGATGCCGAATTTGACGGCGGAGACGGCCAAGCCCTTGAGCGTGGTCGGGGAGCTGCGATTGCAACGCTCGATCTGGGCGCGACGGGCGTCATAGTTGCAATCGGCGCGGAGCGTGGAAAAGAGCTCCGGGAGGGTGTTGTTGCGGACGACCTGGCCGTAGGGCGTGACGTTGCGGTCGTCGATGCCATAGCAGTTCGACTGGCGAACGTCATAGGAGTCGACGCCGAGCGATGCGGCGATTTCCTCGATGACGTTTTCGATGACGGCGATGCCTTGCGGGCCGCCGAAGCCGCGGAAGGCGGTGTTGCTGGGAAGGTTGGTTTTGCAGACGCGGCCGGTGAGGCGGACGTGGGGGATGAAATAGGCGTTGTCGGTGTGGAGGAGGGCGCGCTCGAGGACGGCGAAGGAGAGGTCGGTGGAGCAGCCGCCGTTGGAATAGAGCTGGACGTCGAGCGCGGCGATGCGACCGTCGAGGTTGAAGGCGGCTTTGTAGAAGGCTTTGAAGGGGTGGCGCTTGCCGGTGAAGCGCATGTCATCGTCCTTGCCGTAGGCGAAGCGGACGGGCCGGCCGGTGCGCTCGGCAAGGAGGGCAGCCATCATGGCGGGTTGGGCGGCCTGGGTCTCTTTGCCACCGAAGGCGCCGCCCATGCGCTTGCAGATGCAGATGACGTGGTTGAAGGGGATGCCGAGGACCTCGGCGACCATCATCTGCACCTCGCTAGGATGCTGAGTGGAGGAGTGGATGGTCAGCTGGCGCTGCTCGCCGGGGATGGCGATGGCGATTTGCGATTCGAGATAGAAATGGTCCTGGCCGCCGATGTCGAGGGTGCCTTCGATGGCGCGAGGGGCATCGACGAATGCGCGGTCGACGTCGCCGCGACCGAGATGGCGGCTGGTGCCGAGGAATGAATTTGCAGCGATGGCGGCATCGATGCTGAAGATTGGAGGCAACTCGTCCATCTCTACGACCACGGCGCGCCGGGCGAGATCCAAAGCGGCGGTACTTTCGGCGGCGATGATCGCGAGGGGTTGGCCGAGGAAAACGGCTTCATCGACGACGAGGAGGAGCTCGTCTTTTACGGAGGGGCCGAAGCGATTGTGGCCGGGGATGTCGGAGTGGGTCAGGACGGCGGCGACGCCGGGGATGGCGGCGGTGGCGGAGACGTCGAGGCGGCGGAGGCGGCCGTGGGCGAAGGGACTGGGGACGATTCCGGCGACCAACTCGCCGGCGAGAGGGGCGATATCGTCGAGGAACTGGGATTCGCCGGTGACGTGGGTGGCGGCGGAGTCGTGGGGGATATCCTTGCCGATGGCTGGCATGTTCAACCAACTCCTTCCGTGCTGCGGGTGAGGGCGGGTTGGCGGGACGCTGGAGGGGGCGCGGGCGGGGCGCCGTTTCCGTTGCCGTTGCCGTTCGGTCCGCCGGCGATCGCTTCGTGCCAGAATTTGGCGAGGATGTTGCCGGCGAGGGTGCGGCGGTAATCAAGCGAGCCGCGGACGTCGGTGATGGGGGATACCTCATTGCGCGCGGCGTCGGCGGCGCGCTGGAACTGTTCGAGGGATGCGGGGGCGCCGCGCAGGGCGGCTTCCGTCTTCGTCATACGCAATACCATGGGGCCGACGCCGCCGTAGACGATTCGCGCATCGGCGACGCGGTCGCCGGAGAGGGTCATCCAGATGGCGGCGCTGAAACTGGAGATGTCGAGGTCCTTGCGGCGGGAGATTTTATAGAGCTTGAGGATTTCGCCGGGCCGGAGAATGGGGATGCGCACGGCGGTCATGATTTCGTCGGGGTTCATGACGGTGGTGCGGTAGCCGGTGTAGAAGTTGGATAGACCGATGCGGCGCGTGCCGCTTGTGCCGGTGAGCTCGACTTCGGCTTGAAGGACGGTGAGGGCGGGGATGGTGTCGCCGATGGGGGATCCGGTGACGAGATTTCCGGCGACAGTGCCGGCGTTTTTGATGAGCGGTGAGCCGAACCAGGCGAGGAATCGGCCGAACTCGGG
>JBBRIN010000471.1:0-3979 GCA_038221115.1 Tepidisphaerales bacterium | reverse complement strand
ACACCCACCTCGCGCCCGAGGACGTGGCCCTCACCATGAACGTCCGCTGCCTCGCCGCCGGCTTCTACACCGCCCACGGTGCAGGCGCGGAAGCGGCGGCGATGTATCAGGCAAACGCGCAACTGGGCGCGCGCGTGCCCCGAGAGTCCTGGGGCGTCACGGTGCAGCGCGGGGCCATCCCATCCGTAGACCCCCAGGCGAATGACAACGCGCCCTCGGTCGGCGGCCTGATGTCGCAGGGAGGTGTGCGGGTCGGAGCGGGCGCCGGATTCAACGGCGCGCGGGGCGCCCCGCGCGCCGGCGACGCGACGCGATGACGGCAATACGCCCCCCCCATCACTCCTCGATTGAACCCCTTCTCTCTCAACACTTCTTCCTCAATCTTGCTGTCGCCCACTAATTTCGCGGGATGTACACTAATCCCCGGCGTCGCCGCGGGCACATACCGCCGGCTACTCAAGGAGATTGCTATGCGAGCTTGGCAGAGTGTTGTTGTCGCGTCGCTGGTGTTGATCACGTTGCATGGTGCGGCGCAACCGCTGGCGGATCGGCTCCCGGACGATGCGCTGATTTACGTGGGATGGCGCGGCGCCAGCGACCCGGGGCCTGCCTACCCTGCCTCCCGGCTGAAAGGATTCATTAACGCATCGACAGTTCGGCAACTGATTAGCGAGACGCTGCCGAAGCTCCTCGACAAGATGGCGCAGCAGGACCGCTCTGCCGCGATGCTCCGCGAAATTCTGGGCAAACTCGGACCATCGCTGTGGAATTCTCCGGTAGCGCTTTATGTCGGTCCGGTGGACGGGCTCGTGCCCGGTGGCAACCCAATGCCGCGAATGGCGCTCCTCTGTCAGGCGGGCCCCGCCGCCGCTCAGATGAAGAAAGACATCAACGCCTACCTCGATCAGATCCCGCGCCAGGAATTGGTGCCGGTGGTGGCGACGGAGGAAAACGGCATCGTCTCCGTCACCCTGGGCAACGTCATCCCCGACCTGTCGGGCAAGGGAAACGCCACCCTGGCGCACCGCAAGGAGTTCATCGACGCACTCGCGCAGGTCGGCAAAGACCCCGTCGCCGCCATGTACGTCGATGTGGAAGGCCTTTCGCGCGTGGTCGACCAGGCCATGCTCCTTGCCCCGCCGCAGACGTCCGGCATGTGGGCCAACATCGGCAAAACGCTCGGGCTCAAAGGTCTCAAGCGGGCGGCGGTCAGTTGGGGCTTCGACGGCCGCGATTGGAGCGGGCAGGTCTTCATCTCAGCCCCCGCGCCGCGCGAGGGCCTCTTGCAGTTGATCGACGCGCCGCCCATCAGCGATCAGACGCTCGCCGTGGTGCCGCAGTCGGCAACGATGATGGCTGCCGCCAACCTGGACCTGGCCAAGCTGCTCGACGTGGGCCGCGACATCGCCGGCAAGTTTGACCCGAACCTCCCCAACGCAATCAACTCCGGGCTGGCAATGGCCGGGATCGTCGTCGGGCTGAACATCGAACAGGATCTTCTCAAGCCCCTCGGCGACCAATGGGTGCTCTACAGCGCGCCCAGCGTGGGCGGCGTCGGACCATTGGGCTACGTCGTCGTCAGTCGGCCGAGAAACGCCGAAAAGCTGACCTCCGCTCTCACCGCGCTGGAGCGATTGGCCAATAGCCAGATCGACGCCGGCACCCCCCCCAACCAGCCCAAGGCCAACATCATCACTGCCAAGCTCGGCGACGTGACCGTCCACTACCTGAACACGCCTTTCGTGTCCCCAGGGTGGACGATATACGGCGGCAATCTATACGTGGCGCTGTTCCCGGAAACCGTGGCGGCCGCCGCACACGCCGCAGTCGTCGCGCAGGATCACAAGTCCATCCTCGACAACCCGGACTTCAAGGCGATGCGGCAGCGACTGGGGAGCGTACCTGCGTCCAGCATCAGCTTCTACGATCTACCCCGCAGCGCACCCGTCGGCTACCCCTATCTGCTGGCCGTCACGCGCGTCCTGGGCTTCGCGGATATGTTTGGCATGCAAACCCCTGTCGGCGTCCTGCCGCAGCTGGAGCAGTTGACACCCCTCCTGGCGCCCGCGGGAAGCGTCGCCTGGGCGGATGACGCCGGCCTGCACGCAAAGACCGTCACCCCCTTCCCCGGCGCTGAACTATTGGCCGGCCCGGAAATGTTGCTGCTCGAAGCATCCGGATTCATCGCGCCCGCGATAACCGGCATCTATAAGGCACGGGAGCAGAATGCCGCGCCCACGGCCACTCCCGCGACGAAGCAGTGATCGCGTTGCGACAAAGCAATACGAGTACGGCCCCGCGGGATCGCTCGCGGGGCCGTGCTGTTTCGCGGGCAAGCGCACGTCACGAGACGCGACGTCGGCGGCGGGCGAGGAGGCCGGCAACGCCGAGGCTCAGCAGCGAGAGCATCGCCGGTTCCGGGACGACGAGGGCGATGCCGCGGAAGGTGGCCGTCGTGCCGCCCGGTACGGTGTAGAGGGTGGTGGGAGTTCCCAGCGTAATGTTGCTGTTGAAAGCGGCGGAATCGACAACGGAGACGACGTTCGTTCCGGCGGTGGTGCCGTTGCCCGTGGTCGTGAAGAGATCGACTCCGGAAGTGGCATCGGGCTTGGCGGCCAGGCCGTAAGCGCCTCCGGTGAGGGTGGCCGTGCCACGTGCGGTCCAAACCGTGCCGTCAAAGCTGAATTTGGATAGCCCGGTCTGCGTGCTGATGTAGAGGGTGTCGAAGAGGGAGCCTTGGGTGCCGGACGATAACAGGAAGAAATCCTGCGCGGCAGTGTTGGCAGGGACGCCATTGAGGCCGGTGAGGGTGACGGGGCCGGAGTTTTGTGGGCCAGGGGGGCTTACAGTGCTGACCGCCGCAAGAGTGGAGCTCGCCTGGAGGACGTACGATTGGCCGCCGAATGAACTCAGGCTGCGAACGTTGCCGACAAATTCCGGAGCGGAGTTGCCGTTGCCGAAGATGCCGGCCTGATCGCCGATATAGAAGTCGGTCCCGTTGTTGGTGATCGCGGATCGGGTTTGGTTACCCGAGGCGCCGGTGTATGTCGTGGGTACAGAATAATTGCCGGCGAGGTCAATCGCTCCGACGGCTCGGGCGGTGACAGTGTTCTCGTTCGTTCCGGCAGCGGTCGACGAAGTATGACCCGTAAAGGTGATCAGGCCGTTTGCGGCGGGATTACTGCGGAGATAGCCGGTGCTGGTAGCCGTACCGCTGGTGAAGAGGGGCGTGCCCTGGGTGGAGATGGAAAACGTCTGGATCGGCGCGCTTTGGCCGGCGAGCGTGGACGAGAGCTCAATGATGTTGATCGGAGTGCCGGCGTTCGTGAGCGCGCCGTTGGGAACGAGCGGGCCGGTTTGGTAGACCACGAGATCCCCAATCGCGATCGGCCCGGCCGACGCGGCTGTGCCAAAAAGACCAACAAAAACTGCGGTAGCAAGGGCGCGGCGAAGGCGTTGAAGCAACTGCGGCATTTGTTCTCCCGTTCCAAGTGATCAATGAGAGGCGGAGCGCGACAAGGCGTTACGCCCTGATTGCCCATCCGTGGGCGGCCTTATCGAATATGGGGAAAATAGCGATCGATCATCAGGGGAAGATGAAGCAATCTTTAATTATTCGCCTTAACATTATTAAGGTCTGGCAAAGCGACAGCGCATTCCCGCGCAACTCGTCCATTCAATGAGTTGTTGTGAATTCGGGCCGTTTACGTCGCCGCCGCGCGAGCAACCCGCCCGCGGCCAGCCCCAGCAGCGAGAGCGTCGCCGGTTCCGGAACGGCGATGGCGGCGGCGATCTGGTTGTTGTTGCCTTGGACGCTATACAAGGCGGTGAGGTCGGCGGTGAGCTGCGCAAGCGTCAGGTTCGCCGGCAGGATGTTGCCCAGATCGGTGCCGTCGGCGATGAACGCGCCGAAGCTGGAGAAACCATCCTGCTCATGGGGGCTGTTGGTGATGAAGGTCATGCCATCGGCGGCGAGCTT
>JBBRIN010000470.1:0-3982 GCA_038221115.1 Tepidisphaerales bacterium | reverse complement strand
CCGGGCGGCCGGTCATCTCCATCTGCAGCACGCCCAGGTCCAGCCTCATCTGCAGCTTTGGATTGCCGTCCACGCCCGCGACCTTGCGCACATTGATGGTGCCCGACTCATAATCCCAGCCCTTCAGAACGTGGCTGATGTCCTTATTGGCGGACGCCTCGCGCGCTGCCTGCCTCCGGGCGGGCGATTGCCGCGCCGGCTGCGGATGTTTGCTGGAATCGGACGCAGGGCCCGGGTTCGAGGTGGGTTCGGACGGATTCTTCTCGAAAGGTAATTGCTCTTCGTGCATTGTCTTCTCCCTGCCGCAAGCGACCGACACAAGTCGCCCGCGGTTACTCCTTCCCGCGACGATCTATTCTAGTCACGCCCCCGCGCCAAACAAAGTTGCAGCAAGTTTGGCGATAGCCCCTCGCTATCCGCCGGGCTTCTGGACAGCGCCTGCCGCTGGGCCGTGGAATGCCAAACGCGTGAACCTTGCTATAATAGGATGATGTCGGAAGAGCAGTCCACCACGCCCGCGCCAACCCCCGCCCCGGCGGTCAAATGCGCCTGCGTCAGTTGCCATTGCGGAATCCCTGAGGGCGGTGGCGTGATGCACGACGGTAAGCTGTATTGCAGTAAGACCTGCGCCTACGATTGCACGGAGACGACCTGCGTCTGCGTTCACGAGCGCTGCGATGAGCCGCACTGATTAAGTGCGCGCGGTCAGTTCTTTCATCAGCACATCCCACCGCGCCGCGATCGTTTCCCAGGAGAATGCTTCCGCGGTGGCCAGGGCCGCCGCCGATTCCCGCTCCAGACTCGATCGCCGATACGTCTCGACAGCCTCGCGCAGGGAGCCGGCGTCACCCACCTCCACGAGCAATCCGTTTTCCCCGTGGCGAACGATTTCAGCGAAGCCGCTGGCCCGCGACGCGATCACCGGTTTGCCGCAGGACATCGCCTCCAGGGCGACATTGCCGAAGCTTTCCTCGAGCGACGGCGCGGCCATGAACCGGCAGTGCTGCAAGAGCCATCGCTTGTCGGCCCCTTCGACCAGCCCGGTGAACACCACCCGTTCCCCCTGCGAAGCCGCCTGCCGGCGCAGCGCCTCCAGCTCCCGCCCATCCCCGGCAATGACCAGTCGCCAGTCGCGCGGCGTCAGCGCCGCAAACGCCTCGATTAACAGGTGAAACCCCTTTCGGTGAATCGCCCGCCCCAATCCGAGCACGAACGGCGATTTGAACTTCGGATCGCGCGCAAAACGCGAGGCCGCCGCCTCCTGCCGCAACTCCGCCACGTTTACACCGTTGGGAATCCGCACGATCCGCCGCTCCCGGCCGCCGGTAATCTGGCGCACGATCCCCTCCATCGCCTCGCTGGCGCACACGACGGCCGATGCCTCAACCAGCGCCGATGTGAGCTTTTTCCAGGCGAGCTTTTTCCTTCGGAATCGCGACACCTCATAGATGTCGCCCCCGCGCGGGTAAACGATCGACGGCACCGCCACTTTCTGTCCAAACTTCACGCAGGCATAACCCGGCGGAAAAGCGTGGTGCCCGATCACGATGTCGGCCGGGCCTAGAGCGCGCATTCGTCGCTCGATCCACCAGCCCGCCCATAAGCTCGACCGCGGGTTCGCAAAGCGCCGCAGGCGGTACGGGGTGTCGATCTCCTTACCAACGCCCCGGCGCCGCTGCGCCAGGACGCTGCACTCGTGTCCCATTTTTCCCATCGCGCGGACGAGCTGATCGATCGCGATCTCAGCACCGCCAATCTTCGGCAAAAATGTGTCCGTCACATGCAAGACCCGCATGGTGCCAGTTGTATCGGCCATCACCGCGGAACACGAGCGGCCGAATGCCCGCTATACTCCCATCATGTCGACGCAGCTTCCAAATCCTTTGCACGCCGTCCACCAGCAGGTTGAGGCGGAGTTCCAGCCGTATGCCCAGACCGAGATAGTGTCCACCTTCGGCGAGCCCCAGGCGGAGTACGCTGCGCTGCACAAGGGTTGCGGGTTGATGGACCTTCCGCAACGCGGGTTCCTCGAGTTGACAGGCAAGGACCGGCTGCCTTTCCTCAACAACCTATTAACCAATGCCACGTTTTATAAGGAGACGAAGACCGGACTTCCCTCGGGGCAGGGGGTGTATGCGTTCTTTCTTAATGCGAAAGGCCGGATCGTCACGGATATGTCGGTGTTGGAGCTCGGCGATCGAACGTTGCTGGAGATGGACGGGCGGCTCGTCCCGCAGATTCGGGCGGCGTTCGAAAAATTCCTATTCAGCGAGCAGGCGAAGTTGATCGACGCAACGTCGATGCTGCATTCGATCTCGCTGCACGGGCCGGGTGCCGCCGACGTGCTGGCGGCCGCCACGGGCTCGCCGCTGCCGCCGCTCGATGTCCTCTCATCGGTCGCGGTGAAGCTGTTTGACACCGACGTGACCGTCTACCGCGATGACCCGACCGGGCGGCCGGGTTACGTGCTGATCATGCCGACCGCTGCGGCCCGCACGGTGTGGATGACTCTGTTGGCGACGTTCGGCCAGCCTGCGGAGGCGGGTAAACGTGCCATGCGCCCGGACGGCTGGGCCGCGTTCAACGCCGCCCGCATCGAAGGGGGCCGGCCGATCTACGGGATCGACTTCGACGACTCGATCCTCCCCGCCGAGACGGGTCAGTTCAACCGCGCGGTCAGTGTGACCAAAGGGTGCTACCTCGGCCAGGAGATCGTCGCCCGCATGTACGCGCGCCGGCAGGTGGCCAAACAGCTCGTCGGGATCCGCATGGCGGACGATGCGCTCCCGTTCGCAGGGGCCAAGATCTTCGACGAAAACAATAACGAGATCGGCGGGGTAACCAGCAGCACGCTGTCCCCCGTGCTGTCCAACGCGGCGATCTGCCTCGGTTTGCTGAAGCGCCCGTTCTTTGCGCCAAAGACCCTCGTCACCATCCCTGCCGAAGGGCAGATGCGGACGGGATCGGTCATGGAATTGCCCTTTATTCGATAGCTTCAAAGGAAAGGCCAATGCTCGATTTCCCCTACCTCGCAAAGCCCGGCAAGAAGGTCGACCTGTCGAAGATGGATACGGCCGACAAGGGGGACTTCAAGGACAAACAAGAGGCCGCGCACCCGATCCAGAAGAACCTGGAAAAGCTGAGAGAACTTCAGGACGTGCTCTATGCCAGTGCCAGCCGGGCGCTGCTGGTGGTGTTTCAGGCGATGGACGCGGGCGGAAAGGACGGCTGCATCCGGCACGTCTTCAGCGGCGTGAACCCGCAGGGTTGCCAGGTGACGAGCTTCAAAGCGCCGTCGGAAAATGAGCTGGCGCACGATTACCTCTGGCGGATCCACACCGCGGCCCCCCGCCGCGGAATGATCGGGATCTTCAATCGCTCCCACTACGAGAGCGTGCTGGTCGAGCGGGTGAAGGACCTCGTCCCGAAGAAGGTCTGGTCCAAGCGCTACGACCACATCAACGCCTTCGAGCGACTACTGGCCGATGAAGGGACGATCATCCTCAAGTTTTACCTGCACATCTCCGGGAAGGAGCAGAAGCAGCGCCTGCAGGCCCGCCTAGATGATCCGAGCAAGAACTGGAAGTTCGACGAGAAGGATCTCCAGGAACGCAAACACTGGGACGCCTACACCGAGGCGTACGAGGATGCGCTGGAAAAATGCTCAACCCCCGACGCCCCCTGGTTCATCGTCCCGTCCGATCACAAATGGTTCCGCAACTGGGTGATCTCCGACACGATTGTCAGGACCTTAGAAAAGCTCCGCATGAAGTACCCACCGCCTAAGCCGGGGATCGAAAAGCTGAAAGTGGAATGACTGGGCGGTCATCCCATCGCTGATACTTCCATTTTCTCAGCCGTCATGGCCCGATGATCGAACGTCAACGAACACCTTCCCCATTGGCCCCTGGGCCAGTCGCGCAAACGCCCCCGGCAGCTCCCCAAAGGGATACACGCGGTCAACCAGCGGCTTGACGTTTCT
>JBBRIN010000469.1:0-3982 GCA_038221115.1 Tepidisphaerales bacterium | reverse complement strand
CGAGTGGGGCACTCGACCCCGGACCGTTCGGGATGCGGCGACCAGCGCCTGAGCGATCACCAGCCCGCCGAAGATGCGCTGCCAGCCAACCTGCGGGCTGCGCCCCCGAAAGATGTTTTGCTCGATGCGTTCGAGATCGAGGATCGCCAGAAGCTCTTCAGCCGTGAAGGACATGCGGCGACCCCGACGTTCGATCAGGTCGGCAACGCCACCGCGGCATGCCATCCTCGGCCCAGCCAAACCCGGCTATTCCACTTTCAGGCGTTCGATCACCTGAGCGAGCACGCTCTCCATCTCTCTTCGGATCTGGTGTTCGGATACGTGCACATTGGCAGCCTGCAGATCGTGGAGGAGTTTTTGCACGACGGCTTCGCTTCCCCCACCCTCCGTGGCTACCGCCAGGACCGACGCCGCATAGGTCTCAGCCTCGGCTCCGGTCCGGCCGAGAAGTCCCGCGGCCCAAAGGCCGACCTTGCGGTTGCGCCTCGCCTCGGCCCTGAATGCGAGTTCCTGATCATGAGCAAAGCGGTTTTCGAAAGCCTTCTCCCGATCGTCGAAGGTCGTCATGCTGATCTTCACCTTGTCTCGCTTCGCAAAGCGGCCATAAACCTCGCATAAAGCACGGGCTGGTGCTTGCGCGGCCCGCACCCCGATCCCAAATAGGAGCGTTATGCATGGGGCTCAACCTTTGTCGATGCAATGCATCGAAAATCTGGTTCGAGCGGGACGAGGCAGTTGAACCAGAGAGCGTGCGGATCGGCTCGCCTTGGCGCGACCCTTCGACGTGGCGGGCAGGTCGGGCTTGGGTGGACCTTATGGCCGCGACATTGTGCTGAGGCAGGCAATCCGTTAGGTTGCTGGATGATCGGTGCGCGGGAGCAGTCTTTCGCGGGCCACCGTTCAGCGGCCATTCCACATGTCACCTATCTCGGTCCCGCTGGCTCGGCGGCTCCGAGGAACTCATAGGAGCACCGGCCGACACATGGATTTCCTCAAGCCACGGTTGATCCCAATGAACCGCCGCCGTCGCATCTACGAGGGCAAGGCAAAGGTGCTTTACGAAGGACCTGAGCCCGGAACCCTGATCCAGCACTTCAAGGATGATGCAACCGCCTTCAATGCCAAAAAGCACCAGATCATCGACGGCAAGGGAGTTCTGAACAACCGCATTTCGGAGTTCATCTTCCAGCACCTCAACGATATCGGAGTGCCGACCCACTTCATCCGCCGCCTCAACATGCGCGAACAGTTGATCAAGGAGGTCGAGATCGTTCCCTTGGAAGTCGTCGTCCGCAACGTGGCGGCGGGCTCCCTGTCGACCCGCCTCGGAATCGAGGAAGGCACGCAGCTGCCGCGGTCCATCATCGAGTTCTATTACAAGAACGACGCACTCAACGATCCCATGGTTTCGGAAGAGCACATCACCGCCTTCGGTTGGGCGTCGCCCCAGGAGATCGACGACATCATGGCGCTGGCGATCCGCGTCAATGATTTCTTGTCGGGCCTGTTCCTCGGCGTCGGCATCCGGCTGGTCGACTTCAAGATGGAAGCGGGCCGGTTGTGGGAAGGCGATCTCATGCGCATCGTCGTCGCCGACGAGATTTCGCCCGATTCCTGCCGGCTGTGGGATATGAGGTCCAACGACAAACTCGACAAGGATCGATTCCGCCGGGATCTCGGTGGCCTGGTCGAGGCTTATACCGAAGTGGCTCGGCGGCTGGGTATCATGCAGGACAACGAGGCCAATCGGCCTCAGGGACCTCAACTGGTCCAATAGACTCGAGGCCCGCCCGCACGGCGGGCCCTTGTGCGTGGCGGTGCCGCTTGGGCAGGGAGCCGCGTTCACGCGCGTCGAACCACCGTCAGCCCATGGCTTGGCGGAGCAACTCTTGATATTGGTGGCGATCGACGGATCGGGGATTGGTCGCGGTCGAATGATCCAGAATCGCCCGCTCCGCGGCCTCGGGCAGCATGTCGTCCCTGACGCCCATGTCCCGCAATCCACGCGGCAACCCGATGTTCCGTGTCAGGAGCGTCACCTCTTCGGCCAAATCGGAGCCCGCCGGCAGCCCCAGCACGTTGCGCAACCGCTCGTATTTGTCGACCACGAGGCCGGCATTGAAGCGCAGAACCGCCGGCAACAACACCGCGTTGAGCGTGCCGTGGTGCAGCACCGGGTCCTGCGAGCCGCCCAGCGCATGTGACATACCGTGCACGGCGCCCAGTCCCTTCTGGAACGTCAGGCCACCCTCGAGCGCCGCCATCATCATTTCCCAACGCGCTTGCGGGTCGGCCCCATCGGCAACGGCGCGGGGCAGCCAAGTCCAGGCCCGCGCCGCGCCGTCGAGCGCGATGGCATCCGCGGGCGGATTGATTCGCGGCGACAGATAGGTCTCGATACAATGGGTGAGGGCGTCCATGCCGGTCGCCGCCGTCAGCTGAGACGGCAGGCCGAAAGTCAATTGGGGATCGCAGATCGCCTGTTTGGGAATGAGATGCGGGCTGATGAAGCCGAGCTTCCTTCCATCCCGGAGCGTCAGCAATGCGGCCCGGCCGACTTCGCTGCCCGTACCGGCAGTGGTCGGGATGGCCACGACAGGCGCTGTTTGGGGCGTGATGCGCCCAATTCCCCCCGAAATGGCGGCATATTGGGCGAGCGGCCCGGGATGCGTCGCCGCTAGCGCAACACCCTTCGCCAAGTCCAGGCTGGAACCTCCACCGATCGCCACGAATCCATCGCAGCCGGACCTGCGGAACAGTTCGGCCGCATCGTCGACGGCATCTTCCGTCGGGTTGGCAGGGGTTCGAGCGAACACGGGCGGTTGCAACGGTCTGAGCGCGTCGAACAAGCGTTCCAGCAATCCACTGCGAACGATGCCTGGGTCCGTCACGACGAGCGGCCATCGGATGTTTGCGGCCGCCAGAGCTTCCGGTGCCTGCCGGATCGCCCCCTGTTCGAAACGAACCGTTGCCAGATACGTGATAACCGTCACGGCTTTCATCCGGTTGATGGGATCACAGGGCGCCCCGGATGCGCCACTAGTCGATCTCAGGTGACGCCAATTAATGTGCGGCGGGGCTACATTTTCGACATAGCTGCCTTGATTTTCCGCGGGGGTTGCGATTTAAGACGGTTCCGCGACAAAGCTGAGTGTCGGCTCAGCTGAAGTCGTTCGGCAAAAAAAGGGACCGCTCCAAAGAGCGGCCCAAGTCTAGGGAGGAAACGCCCAAGGAGGGCATGTGACACCGGAGCGTCACCCTTAGGATTCTATGGCCCACCGTGTCGAACGCAAGTCCCTTGGGGCGTAATTGATCCAATAAGCTGGTGAAGGTGTTATTAAGGTGGTCGGTGTGCCATAAAGGCATCACCGACTTTTTTGTCGGCGCGGTGGCGGGTCTTGGTTCTTAAAAGGAAGCGCAATCCCGCCGGCGATTTTAGCGACGCAGCGGCCAGGACCGAATCGTGAGCCGCTTCAACCCCGGTACCCCGCCGCTATCGTCGTGCTAAAAGCCGTTTGGGATGCGGGTCCTCCCATTCGCCGCCGAGACTGGCTCGATGACCACGATAGATCTCGCCAAACGCGTCTACGACCACACGTGGAAGCTCGACCCCATCGTCCGTAGCCTGCTGGATACGGATTTCTACAAGCTTCTGATGTTGCAGATGATCTGGGGGCTGTACCCGGACGTGCAGGTCAAGTTCTCGCTGGTGAACCGGTCCGCCAGAGTTCACCTCGCGGAAGAG
Organism: Tepidisphaerales bacterium; assembly: GCA_038221115.1. Lineage (GTDB taxonomy): Bacteria > Planctomycetota > Phycisphaerae > Tepidisphaerales > Tepidisphaeraceae > JANXVV01. The sequence continues at coordinate 237 of JBBRIN010000469.1, read as the reverse complement.
ATCGACGAAGGCGAACTGCGCGACCAGCTCGATCACGCCCGCAGCATACGATTGAGCAAGAAGGAGCTCATCTGGCTCGCCGGCAATAGTTTCTACGGCCGGAACCACATTTTCGAGCCGGCTTTTCTGGCCTGGCTCGCGGATTATCAACTGCCGCCCTACGAACTGCGCAGGCACAAGGGGCAATATCACCTGCAATTCGCTGGTTCCTGGGTGGATGTGACGATGTGGGAAATT